>NZ_JBFBAO010000193.1:0-13012 GCF_040682255.1 Micromonospora sp. NPDC051296
CCCGGGGCGCGCGGGGTCGGGTGCGGTCAGTGCGCGGACGTCAGCGTCGCCTCCTGGCGGGCCCGCTCGTCGCCGCTGACGGTGTGCAACGGCTTCTCGCGAATGAACAGCACCGTGACCAGGGCGAGGAACGCGATCGGCGCGCCGATGAGGAACAGCTCCGAGGTGGCGGCGGCGTACGCGTCCTGCACGATCCGCAGCACCGGCTCGGGCAGCGCGGACAGGTCGGGCACCTCGGTGGTTCCGCCGTCGGTGGCTCCGGCGGCCGGTCCGAGCTGCTCGGTCATCAGGCTGGTGACCCGGTTGGCCAGCACCGCGCCGAGGGCGCTGACGCCGATCGCGCCGCCCATGCTGCGGAAGAAGGTCAGCACGGAGGTGGCGGCGCCCAGTTCGTGGGCGGGCACGTCGTTCTGTGCCGCCAGCACCAGGTTCTGCATGAGCATGCCGACGCCGATGCCGAGCACCGCCATGTAGCTGAACAGCAGCGGCATCGGGGTGTCGGCGTCGATGGTGCCCAGCAGCAGCATTCCGACGGTCATCACGGCGGCGCCGGCCACCAGGTACGCCTTCCAGCGGCCGTACTTGGTGATGAGCTGACCGGCGACCGTGGACGAGACCAGCAGGCCGAGGATCATCGGCAGGCTCATCAGCCCGGCGACGGTCGGCGACTTGCCCAGCGAGGTCTGGAAGTACTGGGACAAAAACACCGTGCCGCCGAAGAGGGCGACGCCGACCAGCACGCTGGCGACGGTGGTCAGCGCGACGGTGCGGCTGCGGAAGATCTTCAGCGGGATGATCGGCTCGGGGACCCGCGCCTCGACCCAGACGGCGACCACCAGCAGCGCCAGGCCGCCGATGACCATCAGGGCGGTCCAGCCGGAGGCCCAGGCGAACTTGTGCCCGGCCAGCGACGACCAGACCAGCAGGGTGGACACCCCGGCGATGATCAGCGCCGCGCCGGCCCAGTCGATGCGTACCTCGCGGCGGACGACCGGCAGGTGCAGGGTGCGCTGGAGCAGGACGATCGACAGGATGCTGAACGGCACCCCGATCAGGAAGCACCAGCGCCAGCCCAGCCAGGAGGTGTCCACCAGGACGCCGCCGATCAGCGGGCCGGCGATGGTGCCGACGCCGAAGACGGCGCCGAAGATGCCGGCGTAGCGGCCGAGTTCGCGCGGCGGGATCATCGCCGCCATCACGATCATCGCCAGGGCGGTCATGCCGCCGGCGCCGATGCCCTGCACGACCCGGCTGAACAGCAACACCTCGACGTTCGGGGTGAGCCCGGCGATCAGCGAGCCGATCACGAACAGGCCGAGGGAGAGCTGGATGAGCAGCTTCTTGCTGTAGAGGTCGGCCATCTTGCCCCACAGCGGCACGGTGGCGGTCATGGCCAGCAGCTCGGTGGTGACGATCCAGGTGTAGACGGTCTGGCTGCCGTTGAGGTCGGCGATGATGCGGGGCAGCGCGTTCGCCACCACCGTCGAGGCGAGAATCGCCACGAACATGCCCACCATCAGCCCCGAGAGGGCCTGCAGGACCTCCCGGCGGGACATCCGGCCGGCACCCGCCTCGGGCGCGTCGATCGGCTCGGTCATTGCGGTCATGGAACGCATTCCTCACGCGTGGTACCTGCCCTCGGCGCGGTCGCGCCAGGGTTTGTGGGACGGAGTCGGTGGCGGTGGCGCGCGGCTCGGGGAGGGCCCGAACCGCGCGGCCGTCAGCCGGTGCGGGGGTCGGGCAGGCCGGCGGCGACGGCGGCGAACGCCTCGTCGAGCAGCGCGGCGAGGGAGCGGGCGCCGCCGCTGCACGCCCACCGCAGCATCGCCGTACGCAGGGCCGCCCCGGCGACCGCCACGACAAGAGTGGGGTACGCGTCGTCCGGCGGCAGCCCGGTACGCGCGGCGACGGCCTCGACCAGCGCCTGTTCGGTGGCGGCGTTGCCGGAGACCAGCCGAGCCAGCAGCACGGGGTGCTGCATCACCACCCGCATCCGCAGCAGCCACAGCTCGGCGTCGCCCTGCACCTCGTCGACGATCTCGGCGAGGGCCCGCCGGAGCGCCTCCAGCGCGGGTTGGTCGGTGGGCACGGCGGCGAGGGCGCGCAGCACCGGTTCGGCCTCGGTGTCGCCCACCACGGCGTCGTCCTTCGTCGGGAAGTAGTTGAAGAACGTCCGCGCGGAGACGTCGGCCGCCTCGCTGATGTCCTCGACCGTCACCTGGTCGAGCCCACGGTCGGCGACCAGGCGCAGCGCGGCGGTGGCGAGGGCGGCGCGGGTCTGCCGCTTCTTCCGGTCCCGCCGGCCCAGCGTCGTGTCGTCGGAGGTCACGGAAGAACCCTAGGCTCAAAGATGCAGTCTCTGCAAAGTTTTAGTTTGTGACGTGAAGCGCTGCGACCGACACGATGTCGGGTGGCAGACACTATTGCGTGCTGGACAATAGTGTGCGACACACAGTATCGTGTGACACATGGCCAGCGACGACGTCCTCCGGACACACCTCCAGGAACTACGCCGAGGCACGGTGGTGGTGGCCAGCCTGGTCGCCCTGCGCCGCCCCGACTACGGCTACGCACTGCTGCAACGGCTCACCGGGCACGGCTTCCCGGTCGACGCCAACACCCTCTACCCGCTGCTGCGGCGGCTGGAGGAGCAAGGGCTCCTGACCAGCGAGTGGAACACCGAGGAGAGCCGACCGCGCAAGTTCTACCGCACCAGCGACGCCGGCGAGCAGGCGCTCGACCGGATGCTCGACGACCTCGCCGCCGTACAGACCTCCCTGGCCACGTTGATCGAAGGAGCGGACCGATGACGACCACCCTGACCGATCGCTACCTCACCGCGACACTGCGCTCCGTGCCGGCCCCCCGACGTGAGGAGATCGCCACCGAGTTGCGCGCCTCGATCGCGGACATGATCGAGGGCCGGACCGCCGACGGGCACGACGCCGCGACGGCCGAACGCGACGTGCTCAACGAACTGGGCGACCCGGCCCAGCTCGCCGCCCGCTACGCCGACCGTCGGCTCCAGCTCATCGGCCCCGCCTACTACCTGGCCTGGCAACGTTTGCTGATCGTGCTGCTCA
This sequence comes from Micromonospora sp. NPDC051296, assembly GCF_040682255.1. Taxonomy (NCBI): domain Bacteria; kingdom Bacillati; phylum Actinomycetota; class Actinomycetes; order Micromonosporales; family Micromonosporaceae; genus Micromonospora; species Micromonospora sp. NPDC051296. Next base: position 3,084 of record NZ_JBFBAO010000193.1, read on the forward strand.
GCATCGTCCCCGCCATCGTCGGCGTGGTGATGGGGGTGGTCACCGCCACCACCAGCGACAACCCGGGCAATGCGATCGGCGCGGGGGTGAGCACGGCGATCAACGTCGCAATGCACATCGCCTTCTGGGTGACCCTCGTCTTCGCGGTGCTGGAACGGCTGGGCACCCCGCTGAACCTGCCGGAGTGGAACGTCGACCAACTTCCCGACGAGCCCACCGAGCGGGTCATCAGCCTCACCGACGCGTGCGCCGCGATCGTGTTCCTGGTGCTGACCATCGCGTTCCTGCCGTGGCAGCAGTTCCAGACGGTGATCGGCGACGGCGAACGGCTGCCGATCCTCGACCCGGCGCTGTGGACGTCCTGGATTCCGGTGTTCCTCGCCGTCCTGGTTGCCAGCATCGGGCTGGAGATCGCCAAGTACCGGGCCCGCCGGTGGACCTGGCCGCTGGTCGGCGTCAACGCCGCACTCAACCTGGCCTTCGCGGTGCCGGCGATCTGGCTGCTGCGGGACGACCGGCTGCTCAACCCCGCCTTCGTCGACCGGTTCGCCTGGCTGCGCGACGGCGGTCTCGACATCGTCGCCCGGATCAGCGTCGTAGTGATCATCGTGGTCACGGTCTGGGACGTGGTCGACAGCGTGATCAAGGCGCGCCGGGCCGCGCGCTGATCCGAGGCCGGAATCGTGGGCGGGACGCACGGGGGTCCCGCCCACGACCCTGTCCGGCACCCCGGCGGCGTACGCAGTCTCGGGCCGCGTGCCGAGAAGGAGCAGTTCTGGACGGGTGAACGTACGATCGTCGGCGGCAGATCCGACGCCTACCGAGGGAGCGGCCGTGGAACTGATCATCGGATTGTTGTGTCTGGTGTTGATCGTCGTGGCGGTACTCGGCTTCGGCGTCTCGATCTACAACGGGCTGGTCCGGGCCCGCAACGGCTACCGCAACGCGTTCGCCCAGATCGACGTGCAGCTGGTCCGCCGGCACGATCTCATTCCCAACCTGGTCGAGACCGCCAAGGGCTACCTCAAGCACGAGCGGGAGACGCTGGAGGCGGTGATCGCCGCCCGGACCGCCGCCGTCAACGCGCAGGCCGCCGCCGCGGCAGCCCCCGGCGACCCGGCCGCGATGCAGCAGCTCAGCGGCGCGGAGAACATGCTCACCGCCACGCTGGGCCGGCTGTTCGCGCTCTCCGAGGCGTACCCGGACCTCAAGGCCAACCAGAACATGATGCAGCTGTCGGAGGAGCTGACCTCGACGGAGAACCGGGTCGCCTTCGCCCGGCAGGCGTACAACGACGCGGTGATGGCCTACAACAACAAGCGCGAGGTCTTCCCGTCCAGCCTGATCGCGGGGATGTTCTCGTTCGGGCCGGCGGCGCTGTTCCAGCCGGAGGACCCGCAGCAGCGCCAGGCCCCGCAGGTCTCGTTCTGAGCCTCGACCGCAGATGAACTTCTTCGAACGGCAGCGCCAGGTACGCCGGCTGTCGACCCGGCTCGTGCTGCTGTTCGTGCTGGCCGTGGTCGGCATCGTGGTGGTGGTGAACCTCGCGGCGGTGTTCGCGTTCAACGCCACCTCCGGCAACCCGGCACAGCTCGCCGGGTTCGTGGCCATCGTCACCGTGGCCACGGTCGTGGCGATCGGGCTGGCCGCGCTGGTGCGTACGCTGACGCTGCGCGGCGGGGGCGGAAAGGTGGCCCGTGAGCTGGGCGGGGTGCCGGTGCCGGCGGACACCACCGACCCGGAGCTGCGCCGGCTGCGCAACGTGGTCGAGGAGATGGCGCTGGCCTCCGGCGTACCCGTCCCCGAGGTCTACCTCCTGCCGGAGGAGACCGCGATCAACGCCTTCGCCGCCGGCTGGGGCCCGTCCGACGCCGCCGTGGCGGTCACCCGGGGCGCGTTGCAGCGGCTCAACCGCGACGAACTCCAGGGGGTCATCGCCCACGAGTTCGCCCACGTGGTGAACGGGGACATGCGACTCAACATCCGGCTGATGGGCCTGCTGTTCGGCATCCTGTTCCTGACCGTGATCGGCCGGGGCATGGCCCGCGTCGGTCTCCTCGGCGGCGGGCGGCAACGCAGCAACAACAGCGGTGGCGGCGGCATCAACCCGCTGATGCTGGTGGGGCTGGCGCTGCTGGTGGCCGGGTACGTCGGGGTCCTCGCCGGGCGACTCATCCAGGCCTCGGTGTCCCGGCAACGGGAGTACCTCGCCGACGCCTCGGCCGTGCAGTACACCCGCCAGACCCGTGGCATCGCCGGGGCGCTGAAGAAGATCGGTGGCCTGACCGACGGCTCCGAGCTGAAGTCGCCCAAGCGCGACGAGGTGGGGCACATGCTCTTCGGCGAGGCGGCCCGGGCGTCCTGGTTCGCCACCCATCCCCCGTTGGCCGACCGGATCCGGGCACTGGAGCCGTCGTTCGATCCGGCCGAGCTGCGGCGGCTGTCCCAGCAGTGGGCGGCGGCACCGCCGTCGGGTCGGCAGGAGGACGTCGCGCTCGGCCTGGCCCCGGCCGCACCGGCGCGGCCCGCGCCGCCGGCAACCGCGCCGACGCTTCCGGGGCACGATGCCCGGGTACGCGTCGCGCCGGCCGAGGTGCTGGGCCGGGTGGCCGCCCCGACCGAGACCGCCTACACCCACGCCGCGGCGATCCTCGACCGGATCCCGGACCCGCTGCTCGACCGGGCCCGCAACCGGGACGCGGCCGTACCGCTGCTGCTCGGCCTGCTGCTCAGCGCCGAGCCGGAGGTCCGGCAGCACCAGTACGTCGCGCTGGCCGACCGGCACGGCCGCGACCTGGCCGACGCCGCCCTGCGGGAGGCGGACGAGCTGGCCGGGCTGCACCCCACGCTCCGGCTGCCGCTGGCCGAGCTGACCTTCCCGGCGCTGCGCGCCCGTCCGGGCGCGGAGCTGGAGTCGCTGATGGCGGCCGTGTTCACCCTGATTCACGCCGACGGTGCGATCGACGTGTCCGAGTACTGCCTGTCCCGGCTGCTGCTGGCCGAGCTTCAGGAGGCGCTACGGCCGGACTCCCGCTGGCGTACCGACCGGCGCTCGCTGACCGATGCCCGCTCTGCGGCGGCCTTCCTGCTGGCCACGCTCGCCCAGGTGGGTCACGCCGATCGGGCCGCCGCCGAACAGGCGTTTGAGGCCGGCATCGCCACGCTGTTGCCCGGCACCACGCTGCCGTACGCGCCGCCGGAGAACGGCGTGCTGGCCCTGGAGACCGCCTGGCCGGTGCTGGACGGGCTGCGCCCGGGCGACAAGGAGCGGCTGGTGGCGGCCACCGTGGCGGTGATCAGCCACGACGGGATGATGACCGTGCCCGAGATCGAGCTGCTGCGTACGATCTGCGGTCTGCTGCACTGCCCGCTGCCGCCGATGGCCGGCAACGGCATCGGCTGACCACCGCCCGCGCCGCGACTCGTGCCCGCCCGGTCGCCCCGGGCGGGCGCCGGGCGGTCAGCGGGCCCGCCAGTCCCGGGCCAGCATCGCGTAGATCACCTCGTCGGCCCATTCGCCCTTGACGAACTCGTTCTCCCGCAGGTGTGCCTCGCGTCGCATCCCCAACCGTTCGAGGACCCGGGCCGAGGCGGTGTTCCGGGCGTCCAGCCGGCCGACCACGCGGTGCAGGTCGAACCGGTCGAAGGCGAGCGCCAGCATCGCCGCCGCCGCCTCGGTGGCGTACCCGTGTCCCCGGTGGTCGGGGTGCAGCAGGTAGCCGATTTCGCCCTGCCGGTGCTCCGGTTCGGCCCAGGCCAGGACCACGTCGCCGACGAGTTGCCCGGTCCGCCGCAGCACCGCCGCCAGTTGGATCGCGTCGCCCTTGTCCCGCAGGGCGGTCCGCTCCTGCCGCCGGGCAAGCACCGCCCGGGTGCCGTCGAGATCCGCCGGAGCCTCGCTGTAGAGGTAGCGGTGGGCGGCGGGATCGGCGAAGTAGCCGTGCAGGTCGGCCAGGTCCGACGGCCGGAACGGCCGCAGCTCCAGCCGCTCGGTCTCGAGCGGGAGGTCGGGCGTCAACACCAGGGCAGGGTACCCAGCACGGCACACCGGCAGACCCGGGCCACGGGCGACGATGTGGCTCCCTGTGTCGCTGGACACGTCGGGACGCCGCGACCCAGAATTGCCGTTAGGGCGCCGAGCGACGGGATGGCATCCTCGCCGAGTGACCACCGAGACCCCCGACGACTGGCGGCGGCCCGGGCCTACTCCCGAACAGCAGCGCCTGGACCTCTACGCCGGGCTGGCCGCGACGGCGCTGGCCCTGCTCAGCCTCACGCTGGCCCGCAGCACCGGGGCGTTCCTGCTCGGGCCGCCGCCGTCCGGCCTCGAACAGGTCTTCTGGACCATCGCGGTGCCCCTGCCGCTGATCTGGCGGCGCCGCTTCCCCGCCGCCACGGCGTTGGTGGTGTCGGCCGCGTTCATCGGGTCGCAGGCCCGCGCCGTCCCCGAGTGGCAGCTCTCCCAGTGGGCGTTGTTCGCCGCCATCTTCACCCTGGGCGCATGGGGCCGGGACCGCCGGCTGTCCCGGCGGCTGCGGATCGGCGTGATCGCCGCCATGTACGTCTGGCTCGGAGTCTCCTACGTGATCAGCTTCGGCGCCCTGACCGAGGACGCCTTCGCGGATGCGATCGGGCCGGTGCCGCCGCTGCTCGCCGCGATCGTCACCGGCGTGCTGATCAACGCGCTGTTCTTCGGGTTCGCCTACTTCTTCGGTGAGACCGCGTGGATCGCCGCGCGCCGGCAACACGAGCTGGCGGAGCAGGCGCAGCGGCTGCGCCAGTCGCAGGCCGAGGTCCGGGAGCACGCGGTGGTCGGCGAGCGGGTCCGGATCGCCCGGGAGCTGCACGACGTCGTCGCCCACCACGTGTCGGTGATGGGGGTGCAGGCGTCGGCCTGCCGCCGGGTCTTCGACAAGGACCCGGCGAAGGCCCGAATGGCGTTGACCGCGATCGAGGAAACCGCCCGCACCGCGGTCGACGAGCTGCGCCGGATGCTCGGCCTGCTGCGCGCCCGCGACGGCGACCCGGACCGCGCGGAGCAGCCCGCCGGGATCGACCAGGTCAACGCCATGGTCGACCGGGCCCGCGAGGCCGGGCTGAGGGCGACCCTCGGGGTGTACGGGGAGCCGACGCCGCTTCCGGAGTCGCTCTCCCAGGCCGCGTTCCGGGTGGTGCAGGAGGCCGCCACGAACGTGTTGAAGCACGCCACCGGGGCGACCGTGCTCGACGTACGGGTTCGCTACCTGGCGCACGAGGTGGAGGTCGAGGTGACGGACGATGGCCGGGCCACCCGCCCGGCGAACGCCGACGGGCTGGGCCTGATCGGGATGCGCGAACGGGTCGCGACCCACGGGGGCGAGCTGGAGGTCGGTCCGCGTACCGGGGGCGGATGGCGGGTGCGAGTCCGCTTCCCGCTGCCGGTTCCGGTGGGGGGTCCGGCATGAGCTCCGACCGCGAGGGCGCCGGGGCCGACCGGCCGATCCGGGTGCTGCTTGCCGACGACCATCATCTGGTGCGTACCGGCTTCCGGGTCATCCTGGAGATCGAGGACGACATCGAGGTGGTCGGCGAGGCCGCCGACGGGGAGCGGGCGGTCGGCATGGCCCGGGCGCTGCGCCCGGACGTGGTGCTGATGGATGTGGAGATGCCCGGGGTCGACGGGCTGGAGGCGACCCGGCGGATCACCGGCGACGCCGACGAGCCGGGCGGACCGGCGGTACTGATTCTCACCACCTTCGACCGGGACGACTACCTGTTCGCCGCGCTGCGCGCCGGGGCGAGCGGCTTCCTGCTCAAGAACGGCACGCCGGAGGCGCTGGTCGAGGCGATCCGGGTGGTGGACCGGGGTGACGGCCTGCTCGCCCCGGAACTCACCCGGCGGGTCATCGCCACCTTCGCCCGACCGGGCGGCCCGGTGGGGGTGGCCGGCGGGCTGACCCCGGAAGCGGCGCTGCGCGACCTCACTCCCCGGGAGCGGGAGGTGCTGGTCCTGGTCGCCGGGGGCGCCAGCAACGCCGAGATCGCCGGGGCGTTGCACCTGGGCGAGGCGACCGTGAAGTCCCACGTCAGCCGGGTGCTGGGCAAGTTGGGCCTGCGCGACCGGGTGCAGGCGGTGGTCTTCGCGTACGAGCAGGGGGTGGTCCGGCCCGGCGGGTGACCGACCTCCGTCGCGAGGGGGAGCCCCGATTTCCGCCGCCGGGCGGAGGGCAATCAATGATCGACGACCTAGCGTTCACGTCGTGACCACGGTGCTCCGCCTCGACGGCGTCGACCGCAGCTTCGGCGACCGTCAGGTACTCAAGAACGTGTCCTTCGATGTCGTCGCCGGCCGGATGACCGGCTTCGTCGGCGGCAACGGCGCCGGCAAGACCACCACCATGCGGATCATCCTCGGGGTGCTCGCCCCCGACGCCGGCCAGGTGACGTGGCAGGGCGCACCGCTGAGCCGGGAGGCCCGGCAGCGCTTCGGCTACATGCCCGAGGAGCGCGGCCTCTATCCGAAGATGAGCGTCCGCGAACAGGTGATCTACCTGGGCCAGTTGCACGGGCTGACCGCTGACGCCGCCCGGCGCGCCACCGACACGCTGCTGGAACGGGTCGGGCTCGCCGAGCGGGGCGACGACCTGCTGGAAACGCTGTCGCTGGGCAACCAGCAGCGCGCCCAGATCGCCGCCGCGCTGGTGCACGACCCGGAGGTGCTGGTGCTGGACGAGCCGTTCTCCGGCCTGGACCCGCTGGCCGTGGACACCATCGTGGCGGTACTGCGCGAGCGGGCCGCCGCCGGTGTTCCGGTGCTCTTCTCCAGCCACCAGCTGGATGTCGTCGAGCGGCTCTGCGACGACCTGGTGATCATCGCGGACGGTACGATCCGGGCCGCCGGCAGCCGGGAGCAGTTGCGTGCGTCGTACACCTCGCCCCGATTCGAGCTGGTGGTGGAGACCGACGCCGGCTGGCTGCGGGACCAGCCCGGAGTGACCCTGGTCGACCTGGACGGCGCCCGCGCCGTCTTCGACCTCGCGCCCGGCGCGGACGAGCAGCCGGTGCTGCACGCGGCGCTGGCCCGCGGCCCGGTCCGCGCGTTCCGCCCGGTCAGCCCCTCCCTCGCCGAGATCTTCCGAGAGGTCGCCCAGTGAACACCATGCAGGCCACCCGCCTGGTCGCCGCCCGGGAGATCCGGGTCAAGCTGCGCGACCGTACCTTCCTGATCAGCACCGTGTTCTTCCTGCTGATCGCCGCGGCGGCGACCATCCTGCCGCCGCTGCTCTCCGGCGGACCGTCCACCGTGGCGGTGACCGAGGCGGCGGCCGGTCCGCTGCGCGCGGCCGGGCTGGAGGTGCGTACCGTGCCCGACGACGCCGCCGCCGAGCAGGCAGTCCGTGACGGCGACGTGGACGCCGCGGTCGTCGCCGGCCCGGCCGTGCTCGCCATGAACGAGGCCCCCGACGACGTGGTCTCGGCGCTGAGCAGTGCGCCCCCCGTCCAGCTGCTGAATCCGGACGCGGTGGACCCGGTGGTGGCCTTCCTGGTGCCGTTCGCCTTCGCCTTCATCTTCTTCATCACCTCGCAGACCTTCGGCGTGCAGATCGCGCAGAGCATCATCGAGGAGAAGCAGACCCGGATCGTGGAGATCCTGGTCGCCGCGGTGCCGGTCCGCGCGTTGCTCGCCGGCAAGATGCTCGCCGGCACCATCCTGGCGCTCGGGCAGATCGGGCTGGTCGCCCTGGTCGCGGTGGCCGGCATGGCGTTCGGCGACAACTACGGGCTGCTCTCCCTGCTCGGGCCGGCGATCGGCTGGTTCGTGCCCTTCTTCCTGCTGGGCTTCGTGCTGATCGCGGCCATGTGGGCGGCGGCCGGTGCGCTGGTCAACCGGCTGGAGGACATCGGCGGCGTGTCGATGCCGGTGCAGCTCGCGGTGATGCTGCCGTTCTTCGCGGTGATTTTCCTGAACGACAACGCCACCGCCATGCGGGTCTTGTCCTACCTGCCGTTCTCGGCACCGACGGCGATGCCGTTGCGGCTGTTCACCGGGGACGCGGCCGGCTGGGAACTGCCGTTGTCGCTGGTGCTGCTGCTGGTGGCGGCCGCCGGGTTCCTGGCCGCCGGGGCCCGGGTGTACGAGGGGTCGCTGCTGCGCACCAACGGCCGCACCTCGATCCGTACCGCCTGGCGAGAGCGCGAGACGGCGACCTGAACCCGGCCACCTGCGTATCGCCTTGATCGTCTGCATTCTGGTGACCCGACACGCCGGTGCGGGAGTCACTGGAATGCAGACGATCAGGCTGTTCTCAGCAGGGGACGGTGGCCCAGCCCGCGGGCAGGCGCGGGACCGGCCAGGCCGGGTCGGGCTTCCAGGAGGCCCAGGACTCGTCCCACCAGCGCTCGCCGGCGTCGAGCAGGGCGGCGATCCGGTCGCCCTCGCCGCGGATCGCCTCGCCCATCCCCGGGTAGCGCCCCTCGACCAGCCGCTGGGCGAACAACTCCACGTCCTTGAAGACGTACCGGTCGGCGTCCGCCGCCCACCACAGGTCCAGTTCGTGGTCGAGGGTGTCCACCCCGATCGGCGTACGCCGGAACGGGTCCTGGAGGTTGAAGTACCAGCCGGCGAAGGTCCGGTCCGGGCCGGACCAGAACACGTCGACCGAGTGCGCCTCGCCGGGGCGCTGGAGCGTCAGCTTGCCGTGGCCGGTCCAAGCGGTGTGCCCGGCCGCCTGCCAGGGGTGCCGGCCACACGGGAAGGTCCCGCTCTCCGGGAAGCCGAACTCGCCCCCCGGCGGCAGGTAGAGCGCGAGCAGATCGGCGGTGTCCTCGACGCAGATCGTCGGGCAGCCGAACCAGACCTCGCCGCCCAGAATCTCCCGCCGGACCACGACGTCCCCCGGCGTGAACCGTTCCCCTGCCGTCACCACTCCCCCAGGGTTCCACAGCAGCGAAGGCAGATTCCTCCCACCCGCCGGCCTCTTCAGCTGACCGCGCCGAGCGGGTCGGCCTGGCGGAGACCGCGGCGGGAGATCACTCCTCGGGCAGCTTGCGCATGGTGCGCAGCGGAGAGAAGACGACCCAGCACACCCCGAGCAGGGCCCCGAGGCTGGCGATCCAGAGGGCGGGACGCACCCCGATCGCGGCACCGAGTGCCCCGCCGATCAGGGCGCCGACCGGCCGGATGCCGTAATTGACGGTGCGTCTGAAACCGGAGACCACGGCGAGCATCGCCACCGGGGTGGCCGCGATCTGCACCGATCCGACCGCGATGTCGAGGACCATGACGCCCAGCGCGGAGACGAACTCGGCGGCGAACAGCAGCGCGAGCACCAGTGGCTGCGGCCCCACGGCCAGCGGCACGAGGATCAGTGGGGCCGGGAAGACGACGAACCCGAGGAGCACCGCGGGGCCGATGCCGATCCGGCGGCTGATCGGGCCGGTGACCGCCGCGCCGAGCAGTCCACCGAACGCGCCGGCCCCGATGATCAGGCCCAGCACGCCCGGGGAGACGCCCAGTTCGGTGGTCACGTACAGCACGAAGAGCGCGGCGAACATGTAGTTGAACAGGTTGAGCGTGGTGGTGCCGAGCAGCGTCGCCCGGAGGACCGCGGAGCGGGCCACGTACCGCACGCCGGCGGCCATGCCCAGGCCGGAGCCGCTCGACAGAGGATGCTCGGTGACCCTGGTCCGGGCCAGGAAGACCGCCGAGGTCAGATAGGTGAGCACGCCGGAAAACAGTGCGACCGGGGCGGTGAGCACCTGCACGAGCAGGCCACCGATGCTCGGGCCGGCCACGTGCGACAGGGCTCTGCTGCCGTTGACCAGACTGTTGGCGTCCACATAGTCGGGCCGCTACCCAGGCCGCCGCGGCCAGCACACCGCCGGGTACCAGCAGGCAGCGCCGGTCGGACAGCATCTGGTGCCGGTCGACCGCGAACATCAAGCCCCAG
>NZ_JBFBAO010000194.1:0-12982 GCF_040682255.1 Micromonospora sp. NPDC051296
AGGTGGCGAATCGCTCGATCGGGGTCTCGAACTCAGGGTTCAGGTCGACGAAGTCGCGCAGCCGCTCGCCGAGCCACTCCATGCTGACCTGCTCGTCGCCCCGCCGCTCGACCAGTTCCTCGATGCCCCGGTCGGTGAAGTACATTCGCCTGCTCACTTCCTCACCGGCGCGTGCCCGGTGAAAGCCCGCCGGTCCCGCCCCACCCTCGGGTGGGACGGGACCGGGATGGATCTTGTCAGGGGCGGGGGAGGGCCGCCTCGATGAGCGCGGTCTGCTCGACCTCGTGCATCTTCGCCGAGCCGACGGCCGGCGCGGCGGCGGCGGAGCGGGAGATGCGGCGCAACCGGACCCCGTCGAGGTGCTCCAGCAGGTTGAGCGCGACGAACGACCAGGCGCCCTGGTTGGCCGGCTCCTCCTGCACCCAGGCGAAGTCCTCGGCGTTCGGGTACTGCGCGAGGGCGGCCCGGACCTCGGCCACCGGCATCGGGTAGAGCTGCTCCAGCCGGATGATCGCCGTGTCGGTGAGGCCGCGCTCCTGCCGGGCCTGGAACAGGTCGTAGTAGACCTTGCCCGAGCAGAACAGCACCCGCTTGACCTGCTCCGGAGCCGGGGCGGCCTGGTCGGCCAGCACCGGGGAGAAGGTGCCGGTGGTGAAGTCCTCCACCGACGAGACGCAGAGCTTGTGCCGCAGCAGGGACTTCGGCGTGAACACCACCAGCGGCTTGCGCTTCGACGAGAGAGCCTGGCGACGCAGCAGGTGGAAGTAGTTCGCCGGGGTGGTCGGGATGGCGACCCGCATGTTGTCCTCGGCGCACAGCTGGAGGAACCGCTCCGGGCGGCCGGAGGTGTGGTCCGGGCCCTGCCCCTCGTGGCCGTGCGGCAGCAGCAGGGTGACCGCCGAGCGCTGGCCCCACTTCACCTCGCCGGAGGAGATGAACTCGTCGATCACCGACTGCGAGCCGTTGACGAAGTCGCCGAACTGCGCCTCCCAGCAGACCAGCGCGTCGAGGTTCTCCACCGAGTAGCCGTACTCGAAGCCCATTGCGGCGTACTCGGAGAGCAGCGAGTCGTGCACGAAGAACCGAGAGCGCTCACCGTCGCCGGTCAACGACTGCAACGGCAGGTAGTCGTCGCCGGTCACCGCGTCGACGATCGAGGCGTGCCGCTGCACGAAGGTGCCGCGGCGCGAGTCCTGCCCGGCAAGCCGGACGGTGACCCCGTCGTGCAGCAGCGCGCCGAAGGCGATGATCTCGCCGAAGCCCCAGTCGATGTTGCCCTCGACGGACATCCGGGCCCGCCGGTCGAGCAGCTGCTGGATCCGCTTGTGCGGGGTGAAACCGTCGGGCAGGCTGACGTGCGCCTCGCCGATGGCCTTGATGACCGACGCTCCGGTCGCCGTCTCCACCAGCGGCTCCGGCTCGTCCTGCCGGGACGGTCGGCTCAGCTGGCGCGGCGTGCTGGCCGCGTCGCGGGTGGCCTTGAACACCCGCTCCAGCTGGGCCTGGTAGTCACGCAGCAGTTCCTCCGCGTCCTCCACGGTGATGTCACCCCGCCCGATCAGCTCCTCGGTGTAGAGCTTGCGGACCGAACGCTTCGAGTCGATGATCTTGTACATCTGGGGGTTGGACATCGAGGGGTCGTCGCCCTCGTTGTGTCCGCGCCGCCGGTAGCAGACCATGTCGATCACGACGTCCTTGTTGAACGTCTGCCGGTACTCGAAGGCCAGCCGGGCGACCCGGACGACGGCCTCGGGGTCGTCGCCGTTGACGTGGAAGATCGGCGCCTGGATCATCCGGGCCACGTCGGTGCTGTAGAGGCTGGAGCGGGAGTACTCCGGCGCGGTGGTGAAGCCGACCTGGTTGTTGACCACGACGTGCACCGTCCCGCCGGTGCGGTAGCCGCGCAGCTGGGAGAGGTTCAGCGTCTCGGCCACCACGCCCTGACCGGCGAAGGCGGCGTCGCCGTGCACCGCCAGCGGCAGCACGGTGTAGCCCTCCAGCTTGAGGTCGATGCGGTCCTGCTTGGCCCGCACGATGCCCTCCAGCACCGGGTCGACGGCCTCCAGGTGCGACGGGTTCGCCACCACCGAGACCTTGACCGAGTGGTCACCGCCGGGCGTGGTGAACTTGCCGTTTTGGCCGAGGTGGTACTTCACGTCGCCCGAGCCCTGGGTGGAGCGCGGGTCCAGGTGCCCCTCGAACTCCGAGAAGATCTTCTCGTACGGCTTGCCGACGATGTTGGCCAGCACGTTGAGCCGGCCCCGGTGGGCCATGCCGATGACGACCTCGTCCAGATCGCCCTCGGCGGCGGCCTCCAGCACCTCGCCGAGCAGCGGGATCAGCGACTCGCCGCCCTCCAGCGAGAAGCGCTTCTGGCCGACGTACTTCGTCTGCAGGAAGGTCTCGAACGCCTCGGCCGCGTTGAGCCGGTTGAGCACGTGCTTCTGCTCGTCGGCCGGCGGCTTCTCGTACTTGCGCTCGACCCGTTCCTGGATCCAGCGGCGCTCCGCCGGGTCCTGGATGTGCATGTACTCGATGCCGACCCGCCGGCAGTACGAGTCGCGCAGCACGCCGAGGATCTCCCGCAGCCGCATCCGCTGCCGGCCGTTGAAGCCGTTCACCGGGAAGGTGCGGTCCAGGTCCCACAGGGTCAGCCCGTGCTGGAGCACGTCCAGGTCCGGGTGCTTGCGGATCTTGAACTCCAGCGGGTCGGTGTCGGCCATCAGGTGGCCGCGTACCCGGTACGAGTGGATCAGCTCGTGCACCCGCGCGGTCTTGTTGATCTGGCCCTCGCTGTCGACCGCGACGTCGCGCATCCAGCGCACCGGCTCGTACGGGATGCGTAGCGAGGTGAAGATCTGGTCGTAGAAGCCGTGCTCGCCGAGCAGCAGCTCGTGCATGACCTTGAGGAACTCGCCGGACTGCGCGCCCTGGATGATCCGGTGGTCGTACGTGCTGGTCAGCGTGATGACCTTGCTGACCGCCAGCTCCGCCAGGGTGGCCTCGCTCATGCCCTGGTACGGCGCCGGGTACTCCATCGCGCCGACGCCGATGATCGCGCTCTGGCCCTGCATCAGCCGCGGCATGGAGTGCACCGTGCCGATGCCGCCGGGGTTGGTCAGCGAGATGGTGGTGCCTGAGTAGTCCTCCATGGTCAGCTCGTTGCGGCGGGCGCGCCGGACGACGTCCTCGTACGCCTGCCAGAACTGCCGGAAGTCCATCTGCTCGCAGCCCTTGATGGAGGGGACCACCAGGTTGCGGCTGCCGTCGGGCTTGGCCAGGTCGATGGCGATGCCCAGGTTGACGTGCTGCGGGCGGACCATCGCCGGCTTGCCGTCGACCTCGGCGAAGGAGTTGTTCATCTCCGGGTGCGCGACCAGCGCCCGGACCAGCGCGTAGCCGACCAGATGGGTGAAGCTGACCTTGCCACCGCGCCCCCGGGCGAGGTGGTTGTTGATCACGATGCGGTTGTCCACCAGGAGCTTGGCCGGCACGGCGCGCACGCTGGTCGCCGTCGGCACGGCCAGGGAGGCGCCCATGTTCTGGACGATCTTGGCGGCGACGCCGCGCAGTGGGGTGGTCTGCGGCCCCGGGGCCGTCGGCGCGGTCTTCGCCGGCTCGGCCTTGGTCGGCTGGGCCTTCGCCGGGGCCGGCGTGGTGCCGGCGCGGGGCGCGGCCTTGGCGGGGGCGGCCTTGGCGGCCGGCGGGGTCTTGGCCGCCGGCGCGGTCTTCGCGGCCGGCTCGGCCTTTGCCGGGGCGGGCTCGGCCGCGGCGGTGGTGGTCGGTCGGCCGGCACCGTCACCCTCGGCCGCGCGGGCGGTGCCCGGACCGGGCCGGTAGTCGGCGAAGAAGTCGTGCCAGGCCGGGTCGACGCTTGTCGGGTCGGCGAGGTATCGCTGGTACATCTCCTCGACGACCCACTCGTTCGGGCCGAAACCCGCCAGTGGGTTCTCCTGCGAAGTCTGCTGGGTCGACACGGCCGGTAATCGCCTCTTTCACGCGGGTTTGTGTGTCACGCGGTGTCCCACGGCGCCGGGACGGGCGCACAGGACGGATCCCAGGCTACGCCGTACTGATCGCCAAGGCATTTCCGCCTCCAACGCGTGGTCAGATTCACAGAAGGTGCGAGAAGTTCGGTAAACGCTGCGCGTCCCGTTGCTTACTGCTACGGCCGACGGGCCCGGTTCGCCGGCTTCCACCGGTGCACCGGGCCCGTCGGCCGCTGATCCGGGCCCTGCGGCCCGTGAACGTCAGGAGATGTCGCGGCGCCGGGTGATCAGGACGCCGACGACGCAGCTGACCAGCGCGTACCCGACCAGCACGAGCGCGCCGACCCACCAGGCGGGCAGCATCTCGTTCTCGCCGGGCGTGATCATGATCGAGGACGCGGCGGCCGGCCAGATCACCTGCCACTTGATCACGGCCATGTTGTCCAGCCAGCTCGACAGCAGCAGGAAGAGCAGGCCCACCACCTGCGTACCGATCAGGTAGAGCACCGAGGCGGTGATCACCGCGCCCAACTGGTTGGTGATCAGGGTGCCGATGCCCACGCCGAGCACGGTCCAGATGGCGTACGCCAACAGGTTGAGCAGCAGCGCCCGCTGGACCTCCCACTCGCCGAGCAGGTGGCCGTGGTCGTTCAGGCTCAGGAAGGCGGCTCCGGCGCCCAAATCGATCAGCGTGGTCACCAGCCAGAAGGAGAAGCCCAGCAGGCTCGCCGCGATCAGCTTGCTGACGATCACCGCGGTGCGCCGCGGGGTGGCCAGGAAGGTGGTGGTCGCGGTCTGGTGGAAGAACTCGTTGGTGACCATCAGAATGCCGATGAGCATCACGAACATCAGCCCGAGGTACTGCCCCGAGGTGTAGAGGTTCGCCGCCTGTGCCGGAGCGGAGGCGGCGTCGCCGGTGACGCCGAACTCCTCACCGCCGCCGCCGAGCGTCTCGTTGGCCAGCCAGGCGTTGAACGGGAACGCCAGGGCGATCGACAGGAACGCCCCGATGGCCAGCCACCACCAGGTGCTGGTCGTACGGATCTTGAGCAGTTCGGAGCGGACCAGGTTGCTCATCGAATGCCCGCCTTTCCGGCCGTCAGCTCAAGGAACACGCGTTCCAGGTCGGGTCGTTCGGTGGTCAGCTCGTGCAGCTCCACGCCGGCGGTCAGCGCCGCCCGGCCCACCGTCGGGGCGTCCACCCCGGCGATCAGGAGCGCGCCCTGCTCGTCGGTTTCCACCGTGGCCGGCCCGCCGGCCAGCGCCGTGGTCAGCGCGTCCGCCCGCGGGGTGCGGACCCGGACCCGGACGCCCTGCGCCATCGACCCGATCACCTGGTCGACCGGGCCCTGCCGGACCAGCTGCCCGGCCGCGATGATCACCACGTCGTCGGCCAGGAGCTGCATCTCCGACAGCAGGTGGCTGGAGACCAGCACCGTACGACCCTCGGCGGCCAGGCCCTTCAGGAACCCGCGCATCCACCGGATGCCCTCCGGGTCCAGTCCGTTGGCCGGCTCGTCGAGGATGAGCACCCGCGGGTCGCCGAGCATCGCGGCGGCGATCCCGAGGCGCTGCTTCATGCCCAGCGAGTAGCCCTTGAACTTGCGCTTCGCCGCCGGGGTCAGCCCGACCAGGGCGAGCGCCTCGTCGGCCCGCTGCCGGGGCAGCCCAGCCGCCGCGCAGATCACCCGCAGGTGGTTGATGCCGGTGCGCCCCTTGTGTGCGCTGGACGCTTCCAGCACCGCGCCGACGTGCCGTAGCGGGTCGGTCAGGTCGGGGTACCGGCGGCCACCGATGGTCGCCGTTCCGGCGCTCGGGGTGACCAGGTTCAGCAGCATACGCAGGGTGGTGGTTTTGCCCGCGCCGTTCGGACCGAGGAAGCCGGTGACCCGGCCCGGCTCGATCGTGAACGACAGGTTGTTGACCGCAAGGACGTTGCGGTACTGCTTGCTCAGGCCGGATACCACGATCTGCGCGTCATTGGTGGGGCGTGGCTGCCCGTCGGACATCATTCTCCTCCCGTTGGCGCCGGGGTGCGCCGTTGCACAGCGTGACGGTAGTGGTCAAGCAAATCAATCGGGCGCGCTCCGGAGATCGCGATCCACCCCAGGCATGAGCCGCCTCATCCCCAGGTACGACCCGATCGACGATGGTGCTCAGACGGCGATCCAGGTGGCCCGGGCGCGGCCGAGCAGGGCACCGTCCGGCCCGTAGAGGCTGGTGCGCACCTGCGCCTTGCGCCCCTCGATGCCGACCACCGCGCCGGTCACCACGCACTCGTCGCCCGGGCGGGGCAGCGCCTCGACCAGAGCCGCGATCCGGCCGAGCAGGTACGGGCGGCCGGCCGCGATCACCGCCCAGCCCCCGGGGCAGTCCAGGGCGGCCCAGACCGTGGCGGCGCTGACCTGCTCCGGCGCTCGCACCGGCGCGGCCGTCCGGCCGTCCGGCAGCCGCCCGGGAAAGATCCGCAGGCCGTCGGTGCGTTGCGGGCCGCACACATAGCAGCCCGGAAACGGGTGGTCCACCAACCCGGGGTACGCCGCCGAGGCGGCTCGGGCGGTAGCCAGGTCGACCGGCGGCACCACCTCGTCGAGCGGCTGCGCCGGGCGCAACTGCGCGACCACCTCACCGGCCGGGTCGCGCACCTCCCCGTCGACCAGCGCCAGCGGGGTGTCCAGCGGCGGCGGCCTGCGCAGGGTCACCTCGACCGGCCCGTCCCCGCCGTAGGCCCCGGCGAAGACCCCGGCGCTCCAGCCGCCGTTGCCCGAGCCGGCCGGCCCGTTGAAGCGCGCCTCGATGATCATCAAACTCCTCCCGCTGCGCCGGCCACCTCACCCGGCACCCCGGCAGCCTCGCACGGCCGCCGTCCGGCCACCGCCAGCGGGGCAGCCGCCGGGGGTGGCCAGCCACGGGTCGCCGACCGGCGTTCACCGGATCGACACCGCTGCCCACCAGGGCCGGCAACCCAACGGGGGCTACACAAGGGGCATGGCCGTTATGCCCGCCGCGGACGTATCCCTGACGACCAGCGGCTACACCCTCTCGATCGCCGACGACCCCCGCCAGGTCGAGGCCGCCCAACGCCTGCGCCATCGGGTGTTCGCCGGTGAGCTGGGCGCGACCGTGTCCCCGGGCGAGCCCGGCCTCGACCGCGACGCCTTCGATCCGTACTGCGACCACCTGCTGGTGCGGCAGGAGAGCACCGGCGAGGTGGTCGGAACGTACCGCCTGCTCCCGCCGGGGCGGACCAACCGCCGCTACGCCGAGGGCGAGTTCGACCTGGCCGCGCTCGACCCGCTGCGCGGGCAACTCGTCGAGGCCGGCCGCTCGTGCGTGCACCCCGACCACCGGACCGGTGCGGTGATCAACCTGATGTGGGCCGGTATCGCCCGCTACCTGCACCTGCGTGGCCTGCGCTGGCTCGGCGGGTGCGCCTCGGTGCCGGTGGCCGACGGCGGCCTGGCCGCCGCAGAGGTGTGGGCCCAGGCTCGGGCCCGGCACCTGGCGCCGCCGCCGCTGCGCGTCCGCCCGCTGCGGCCCTGGTTCGCCGAGCCCGGTGTCCCGACCGAGTCGGTCGCGGGGTCGGCCAAGCTGGTCCCGTCGCTGCTGCGCGGGTACCTCCGGCTCGGTGCCTGGGTCTGCGGCGAGCCGTCGTACGACCCGGACTTCGGGGTGGCCGACTACTACGTCCTGCTCTCCATGGACCGAATGAACCCCCGCTACCTGCGGCACTTCCTCGGCGAGCAGGCATGACCACGCTGGCGCACCCGCTGTGGCGACCGATCTCCGGGTGCGGGCCCGACTGTCTGCCGCTCCCCGGCCAGTCCCCGGCGGTGCCGGTTGCCCGGCAGGTGGGGCGGGCCGCCGCCCTGCTCGGCATGCTCGGGCTCGGGATCGGGCTGGCCGCGTTGCTCCCGCTGCTGCCCACGGAGGAGCGCCATGCCGCCACGCGCGGCTGGGCGCGGGCGACGGCGCGCGCCTGTGGCGTACGCCTGACGGTGCGGGGCCGACTGCCCCGGCGGCGCGCGCTGCTGGTGGCCAACCATGTCTCCTGGTGGGACATCCTGGCGGTGCTGGCGGTCGCGCCGGCCCGGCTGGTGGCCAAGCACGAGGTCGGCCGCTGGCCGCTGGTCGGGCTGCTCGCCCGGGCGGCCGGCACCGTCTTCGTGGACCGCTCCCGCCCCCGCGCACTGCCCGCCACCGTGGCGCGGGTCGCGGCGGCGTTGCGCGCCAACCGGTCGGTCGCGGTGTTCCCCGAGGGGACCACCTGGTGCGGTGCGGGCGGCGGGTGCCGCCCGCCCGCCGGATTCCGGCCGGCGATGTTCCAGGCCGCCATCGACAGCGGGGCACCCGTGGTGCCGCTGCGGATCGGCTATCGGTGCGGGGTCACCGGCGAGCCGACCACCGCCCCGGCCTTCGTCGGCGACGAAACCCTGCTGCGCTCGGTGCGCCGGGTGCTCGCCGTCCGGGATCTGGCGGTCACCGTCGAGATCGCCGCGCCGCTGCACCCGGGCCGCGCCGCCGACCGCCGGACGCTGGCCCGGGTCGCCGAATCGGTCGTCCATCTCGTACCGTCGTCGTCGGTATCGTCGCGGACGGAGCCGGAACCGGCGGTGTCACGCCCGGCAGCGATACCGGTGCCGGCGTGGCCGCAAGCCCGGCCGGCGTCGGCCGGGCCGGGTCCCGACGCGGGCAGCGTGCCCGGCCGAGAGCTGCCGCTGGCCGCCTGATCAACACGGTGCGCCCGCTCACAGGGTTTTTTCAGTATCCGCCCAGCGTGAGCGCAGCGATTGCGCGGATGATGGGCGGCATGGCGGCTACCCAGACCGAGGCGCGACTACTCGTCGTCGAGGACGATCCCAACATCCTCGAACTGCTCTCCGCGAGTCTGCGCTTCGCGGGCTTCGACGTGGCCACCGCCACCAGCGGCAGCGCCGCGCTCAGCGCGGCCCGGGACCACCGGCCCGACCTGGTGGTCCTCGACGTGATGCTGCCGGATCTCGACGGCTTCGAGGTGATCCGGATGTTGCGTGAGGGCGGCACGCGTACCCCGGTGGTCTTCCTCACCGCCCGGGACGCCACCGACGACAAGATCCGCGGCCTTACCCTGGGCGGCGACGACTACGTCACCAAGCCGTTCAGCCTGGAGGAGCTGACCGCCCGGATCCGGGCGGTGCTGCGCCGCACCAGCAGCGGTGAGCAGGCCCCGGCCCGCCTCACCTTCGCCGACCTGGAGCTGGACGAGGAGACCCACGAGGTTTACCGGGCCGGCCAGCGGGTCCAGCTCTCGCCGACCGAGTTCAAGCTGCTGCGCTATCTGATGCTCAACGCCAACCGGGTGCTGTCCAAGGCGCAGATCCTCGACCACGTCTGGAACTACGACTTCCGGGGCGACGACAACATCGTCGAGTCGTACATCTCGTACCTGCGGCGCAAGGTCGACACCACCGAGCCCCGGCTTATCCACACCCTGCGTGGGGTCGGCTACGTGCTGCGCAAGCCGGCGGCGTGAATCCGTTACAGCAGGGCAAGGTCCGGCTGCGCGGAGTCCCGCTGCGGATCAAGCTGGTCGCGGCCGTCCTGGCCCTGGTCGCCGCCGCGCTGCTGGTGATCAGCTCGCTCACCACCTTCTTCCTCCGCAGCTACCTGGTCGACCAGATCGACGGGCAGCTACTCGGTTCGAGTCAGGTGCTGGGGCCGAAGATTCCCAGCTTGCTCCAGGGCCGGGTGGAAGCCATGCTGCCCAGCGACTACGTCGTGGTGCTGGCCAACCCCGAGTGGGGGGTGAGTAGGCCGAGCTACGACGATCGCACGCTGAAGCCAGCGCAGTTGCCGCCCTTCCCGAGCGACCTCGATGGTTTCGCCGAGCGGGTGGGCCCGCCCCGTACGGTGACCTCGCTCGATGGCCAAACTCGCTGGCGGGTCTACTACGCGCGGCTGGCGAGCAACGAGGTGCTGGCCATCGGCCAGCCGCTCACCGAAGTGGAACTGGCGGTCAAGCGGCTGATCTGGATCGATTTGCTGGTCGGCGGGGCGGTGCTGATCCTGCTCGCCTCGATCGGCGCGGCGATCGTCCGGACCAGCCTCAAGCCGCTGGTGGAAATCGAACGTACCGCCGCCGCCATCGCCGGTGGTGACCTCAGCCGACGGGTGCCCGACCCGGAGGAGGGGCAGCCCTGCCCCACCTCGGAGCTGGGGCGGCTCTCCCGCGCCCTGAATGCGATGCTCAGCCAGATCGAGATGGCCTTCACCGCCCGCGCGGCCTCGGAGTCCGCGGCCCGGACCGCCGAGTCGGCGGCCCGGGAGGCCGCCGGGTCGGCCAAAGCCTCCGAGGCCCGGGCCCGCCGCTCCGAGGAACGGATGCGGCAGTTCGTCGCGGACGCCTCGCACGAGCTGCGTACGCCGCTGACCACCATCCGCGGTTTCGCCGAGCTGTACCGGCAGGGCGCAGCTCGGGCCCCGGAGCAGACCTCCGACCTGCTGCGCCGGATCGAGGACGAGGCGGCCCGGATGGGCCTGCTGGTGGAGGACCTGCTGCTGCTGGCCCGGCTGGACCGCGAGCGACCGCTCTCGCTCGCCCCGGTGGAACTGCCGGTGCTGGCGGCCGACGCCCTGGAGGCCGCCCGGGCGATGGCACCGGAACGGCGGATCGAGTTGGAGATCGAGCCAGGTTCCGGGCCGCTGGTGGTGCGGGGCGACGACGCGCGGCTGCGGCAGGTGATCGGCAACCTGATGACCAACGCGTTGCGGCACACTCCGCCGGAGGCGTCGGTGACGCTGCGGCTGCGGGCCGAACCGGGCAACCTGGCCGTGGTGGAGGTGGCCGACACCGGTCCGGGCCTTACCGGCGAGCAGGCGGAACGGGTATTCGAGCGCTTCTACCGGGCGGACGCCTCGCGCACCCGGCGGATCGGCGGGAACACCGGCACCGGCCTCGGCTTGGCCATCGTCGCCGCGCTGGTGACCGTTCACCAGGGCACCGTCGAGGTGGCCGAGACGCCGGGTGGGGGTGCCACCTTCCGGGTGCGGTTGCCGCTCGCCCCGGCCACCGACAGTGAGCACGAGTGACTTTCAGCGAATGCTCAGGCCAGTCTAAGGCGGGTCGCAGAGCGATGGAGGAGGGTAGGGACATGACCGAGTACGAGTCCGACCCGCGGCGGCCGGCCCCCACCGACGCCGAGCCGTCGCACCCCGAGCTGTCCCGCGCCGAGCGCGCGCAGTCCGACTCCTCATCCGTTCCGGCGGGCGGCACCGGCGCCGATCCCACCGCCGAGGAGCCGACCATCCCGGTCCGGGCCGTCGAGGCCCCGGCCACTGCTCCCGTCGAGGCCCCGGCCGCCGCCTCCGTCGAGGCCCCGGCCGCCGCCTCCGTCGAGGCCCCGGCCACCGCGCCCGTCGAGGCGCCGGCCACCGTCTTCAGCTGGCAGGACCGTGAGCCGACGCTGCCAGGTCTGCCCGTCGCCGGCTCGCCGCCGGCCCAGCCGGTCTCCGGCCAGCCGACCTCGCCGCCGGCCCAGCCGACCTCGCAGCTGGCCCAGCCGGTCTCCGGCCAGCCGACCTCGCCGCCGGCACAGCCGGTCTCCGGCCAGCCCACCTGGGCGCCGGCCGGCCACCAGCCGTACCAGCACACCGTGCCCGGCGCGCGTCACCCCGGAGCACCCTGGTACCCGAGCCAGCCCGGTTGGACCGGCGCGACCCCGGCGGGGACGCCCGGTGCCGGGCACCCTGGGTATCCGGGGCACCCGGGCGGGCTGCCCGCCGGCTACCCGGGGCAGCCGGCACCGTGGGCGCCCACCCCGTCCAGCGGGCCTCGTCCCGGCCGGGCCGCCAAGATCGTCGGTGCCGGCGTCGCGGTGTTCGCCTTGATGCTCGGCAGCGGTGTCGCCGGCGGGGCGCTCGCCCTCGCCCTGAGCGACGGGACCGGGGTCACCCGCACCTACTCCGCCGCTCCCATCATCGACAGCGCCGACCTGCCGCGCATCGCCGCGTCGGTGCAGGACAGCGTCGTGTCGATCACCACGGGAAGCGGCGAGGGCTCCGGTGTGGTGCTCAGCGCCGACGGCTACGTACTGACCAACAACCACGTGGTCGCCGGGGGCGGCGACACCGTCCGGGTGATCTTCGCGGACGGCACCAGCGCCCAGGCCCAGGTCGTCGGCACCGATCCGAAGACCGACCTGGCGGTGCTGAAGGCGAGCGGGGTGAGCGACCTCAAGGCGGCCACCTTCGGCGACAGCGACGCGATGCAGGTCGGCGACCAGGTGCTCGCCCTGGGCAGCCCGCTCGGCCTGCAGGGCTCGGTCACCGCGGGCATCCTCAGCGCCCGGGACCGCACCATCCAGGCCGGTAGCGGTCAGCAGCTTCCCGGCCAGGCGGTCAGCTCGATCTCGGGGCTGCTCCAGACCGACGCGCCGATCAACCCCGGCAACTCGGGTGGGGCCCTGGTCAACACCCGGGGCGAGGTGATCGGCATCAACACCGCGATCGCCACCTCGGGTCAGGGCAACACCGGCAACATCGGGGTGGGCTTCGCGATCCCGAGCAACAAGGCCAAGGACGTCGCGGACAAGCTCCAGCGGGGCGAGAAGGTCAGCCACCCGTCGCTGGGGGTGAGCGTGAGCGGCGCGCCCGACGGGGGTGCGCTGGTCAACGCGGTCACCGCGGGCAGTGCCGCCGAGCGGGCCGGGTTGCAGCGCGGTGACGTGATCACCCGGTTCGGCGACAAGGTGATCAACGACTCGAACGATCTGGTCGGCGCCGTCCAGGCCGGCAAGGTCGGTGACCAGGTCCAGGTGACCTATCACCGCAACGGGGCCGAATCGTCGGCTACCGCGACGGTGGGAAGACCGTCACGATCGCCGACTCGGCGAACCCGAACACCGCCTCCTACCGGATGAGCGTCGACAACCTCGCCAACTGGATCGCCACCCGCGGCTACACCGCCACCAGCTGACCAACCCGAACAAGAAGCGTTAGGAAGGGGCCCTTCCTCT
>NZ_JBFBAO010000195.1:0-12943 GCF_040682255.1 Micromonospora sp. NPDC051296
GGCGTGGAAGAACTCGTGATGCCCGAAGACGGTCGGCCACGGATTGGGCCGGCGAAGTGCGTAGAAGACCGCCCCGACGGTGTAGATCGCCCCGCCGACGATGAGCAGCACCAGCGCGGTCACCCCACCCTGACGGAGGATGTCGGGCAGGATCGCCACCGCCACCCAGCCGAGCGCCAGGTACAGCGGGGCGGAAATCCACCGCGAGGCGTGCGGCCAGACCAGCTTGAGCGCCACGCCGGCGAGAGCACCGCCCCAGACCACCGCGAGCATGATCACGGAGGCACGGGTCTCCAACAGCAGGATGCAGAACGGTGTGTACGTGCCGGCGATGAACAGGAAGATCATCGAGTGGTCCATCCGCCGCATCACCTGGAAGCCGCGGGTCGACCACACTCGACGGTGGTAGAGCGCGCTGGTGCCGAAGAGGCCGCAGACGGTGAGGCTGTAGACGGCACAGCTAACCAGCGGTGTCCAGCCGGGACGGGCGGCGGCGATCGAGCAGAGCACGATGCCGCAGACCAGGGCGACGAAGAACGCGTACGTGTGCAGCCAGCCGCGCATCCGGGGTTTACCGATGTCGACCGGCTTGAGCCGGGGTCGGGCGGAGGTGGTCACGCCAATAGGTTACGGCACCGTAGGTTACCTTCGGGTAGTGCGCCCGGTCACGCTTTCCGACGGGCGGGCGACGCGGGCGTGGACCCCGGTCCGGGAGGATGGCGGAATGCGGATCCGACCGGTCGGCGCGCACGCCCTGCTGCTCGACTTCGCCGTGACCCCGGGCGCGCCGACCGGAACGGACGGCAACACCGCCCCGCCCGACCTCGGCGGCTGCGCCGCAAACCAGGCGTACGACGCCGATGTCGCCACGACGGTCGAGGCATGGCGGGCCGAGCTGTGGCGCCGCCGGGACCAGGGTGACCTGGTCGCCACCGAGATCGTGCCGGCCGCCGCCACCGTACTGCTCGACGGCGTACCGGACCCGCCGGCCACGGCCGCCCGGATCGCGGGCTGGACGCCGGCGCCGCCGACCGCCACGGCCGCCGCCAGCACGGTCGAGGTGCCCGTGACGTACGACGGGGAGGATCTGCCCGTCGTCGCCGCCCACTGGCGGGTGGACGTACCAGCCGTCGTGCGCCGGCTGCGGGAGACCGAGTTCCGGGTGGCGTTCTGCGGCTTCGCACCCGGCTTCGGGTACCTGACCGGGCTACCCACCGAGCTGGCGGTGCCCCGGCTGGCCACCCCCCGCCCGCGGGTGCCGGCGGGCTCGGTTGCCCTGGCCGGCCCGTACGCCGGGATCTACCCGACCGCGTCACCGGGCGGCTGGCTGTTGGTCGGGCGGACCGGGCTGACCCTGTTCGACGTACGCGCCGACCCGCCGGCCCGGCTCACCCCCGGCACCCGCGTCCGACTGGTGCCGGCATGAGTGAGCGGCAGCGAGCGAATCATCGGCTCAGTGCGATGGTGCCTCATGGCGGGCCGGAGCGCAGCGGAGGGCCGGCATGAGCGAGCCGACGATCGAGGTGCTCCGGGCCGGGGCGCTGACCACCGTGCAGGATCTCGGCCGCCCCGGTTGGGCGCATCTGGGGGTACCCCGCTCCGGGGCGCTCGACCCGGGTGCCCTGCGGCTGGCCAACCGCCTGGTCGGCAACCCGGAGTCGGCAGCCGGCCTGGAGATCACCCTGACCGGCTGCGACCTGCGGCCGACCCGGGCCACCACGGTCGCCGTGGTCGGCGCCGAGGTCGACGTGCGGGTGGGCACCCGGCCCGGCGACACCGGCCGACCACTGGCCGTACCGGGCGGGGCGGTGCTGCGGATCGGTCCCGCCCGACGGGGTCTGCGCAGCTGGCTCGCGGTGGCCGGGGGCATCGCCGTCACCCCGGTGCTGGGCAGCCGCGCCACCGACACCCTCGCCGGACTCGGGCCGGCACCGCTGCGCGACGGCGACCTGCTGCCGATGGGCGCACCGGCCGGCCCGCCCGCCCCGGTCGACGTCACCGTGCCGGTCGTACCCCCGGCGGAGCTGCACCTCGCCGTGCGGCCCGGCCCCCGGCACGACTGGTTCACCCCGGCCGCGCTCGACCGGCTGTTCGGCACGGCGTACGAGGTGAGCCCGCTGAGCAACCGGGTCGGCGCGCGCCTGACCGGCACACCGCTGCCCAGGGCGATGTCCGGGGAACTGCCCAGCGAAGGGATCGTCCTCGGCGCGGTGCAGGTGCCGGCGGACGGCCAACCGTTGATCTTCCTCGCCGACCATCCCACCACCGGCGGGTATCCCGTCATCGCGGTGGTGGACGACGTGACCCCGCTCGCGCAGGCCCGTCCAGGCACTACCGTGACGTTCCATGGATCTGAACGCTGATCTCGGTGAGGGATTCGGTGTCTGGCGTCTCGGCGACGACGAGGCGCTGCTGGACCTGGTCACCTCGGCCAACGTCGCCTGCGGTTTCCACGCCGGGGACCCGTCCACCATGCGCCGCGTCTGTGCGACCGCCGCCGAACGGGGCGTCGCCGTCGGAGCCCAGGTGGGCTACCGGGACCTCGCCGGATTCGGCCGGCGGCACATCGCGTACGACTTCGCGGAACTGCGTGACGAGGTCCTCTACCAGCTCGGCGCCCTCGACGCGTTCTGCCGGCCGTACCGCACCCGGGTCCGCTACCTCAAGCCGCACGGCGCGCTCTACCACGCGGCGGCGTGCGAGGAGTTGCCGGCGGCGGCAGTGGTCGCCGCGATCGGCGACTACGACCGGGACCTGCCCGTGCTCTGCCCGCCCGGCTCGGTGCTGGCCCAGCTTGCCCAAGGGGCGGGGCTGCGGGTGGTGGCCGAGGGGTTCGCCGACCGGAACTACCTGCCCAACGGGCAGCTGGTGCCGCGTACCTCGCACCACGCGCTGGTGACCGAGCCGCAGGAGGTGGCCCGCCGGGCGGTGCGGATGGCCACCGAGCGGACCGTGGTCGCCGTCGACGGCAGCGTGATCCCGTGCGCGCCGGATTCCATCTGCCTGCACGGCGACAGCCCCGGCGCGGTGGCCGCTGCGGAACTCGTCCGCGCCACGCTCATCGACGCCGGCGTAACCCCCACCCCGTTCGCCTGAGGTGAAAGGAAGGGCCCCTTATTAACGCCTGGTGCAGGTAAAGGGGCCCCTCTTAACAGGTTGTGCGGCTCAGCCGGCGTCCAGGCCGCGCAGCACCAGCGGGAGGCGTGCCGCGCCACCGTCGACCACGCGTACCGGCACCCCCCAGTCCTGTCGGGTCAGGTGGCAGGCCGCGTGCTCCACGTCCGCGTCGCAGGTCGCCGCCTGGGCGGTCACCTGGAGTACGCCGTCGGTCACCGAGCGGTCGATCACCAGGCGGCGGGACAGCTCGGTGCCGGTGCCCGCCCCCTCCACCAGCAGCTCGGGCGGTGACGCAGAGACCACCAGGCGGGTGGACGGCCCGTACGTCTCGTCCAGCTTCTGTCCGGGTGCCGGGGTGAAGACGACGTCCAGGACCACCTCGCCGGCGGCCAGGTCGGTCGGCTTGCGTTCGGTGCGGTGCCGCGGGCCGTCGACGGTGTCCGCGCCGGCCGCCGAGAGCGCGCCCGGGGCCAGCCGGGTGACCCGATGCTCCGCGGACTCCACCACCAGCACCTCGCCGTCCGCAGTGAGCACCAGGTCGCTCGGCTCGGCGAGCCCGGTCGCCACCGTGCCGACCCGGTCGGTGGTCGGGTCATAGCGGCGAACCGCGCCGTTGTACGTGTCGGCGATCAGCACCGAGCCGTCGGGCAGCGCGCAGACGCCGAGCGGGTGCTGGAGCAGTGCCTGCGCCGCCGGCCCGTCCACGTGGCCGAAGTCGAACAGGCCCTGGCCGACCGCGGTGCCCAGGACGCCGTGCTCGACGTACCGGATGGCGCTGGTCTCGCTGTCGGCGATCCAGAGCCGGACGCCGTCGGCGGAGACGGAGAGCCCGGACGGCTGGGCCAGCCACGCCTCGGCCAGCGGCCCGTCGCGCAGCGCCTCCACGGTCGTGCCGGCGTACATCCCGGCGGTCCGCTTGATCGGGTCGAACCACCACAGCTGGTGGATGCCCGCCATGGCGATGACCAGCTTGTCGTCGTACCAGGCGAGGTCCCAGGGGGAGGAGAGGTCGACCGAGAGCGCGTCGTGTGCGTGGTCGTCGACCGTGGACCGCCACTGCCGCCCGCTGCCGGCCACGGTGACCACCTCGCCGGTGGCCAGCCGTACGCCGCGCAGCAGGTGGTTGACGGTGTCGGCGACCACCAGGTCGTAGCCGGCGACCTCGGCGACCTGCTCCGGGAGCAGGCACAGCCCCTGCGGCTCGGAGAAGGTGGCGGCGTCGGCCGCCCCGTCGGCCCGGCCCCGCTCGCCGGTACCGATCGTGCGGACCACGGTCTCGCCGTCGGCGGCCAACCCGACCACCCGGTGCCGGGCCGAGTCCGACACCACCAGGCCGCCGTCGGGCAGCGCCACCGCCTTGCCCGGGAAGCGCAGGGTGGTCTGTGGCTCGGCCGGCGGGACGTACGGGCCGTCGCCCCGGTGCAGCGTGCCCTTGGCCTCATGGGTGGCGATCAGGTCGTCGATCAGCCGGGCCAGCCCTTCGGCGTGTCCCTCGCCGGCCATCGTGGCCACCACGTAGCCCTCGGGGTCGATCACCGCGAGGGTCGGCCAGGCGCGGGCCGCGTACTGCTGCCACATGTCCAGCTCGGGGTCGTCGAGCACGGGGTGGTGCACGCCGTACCGCTCGACGGCGGCGGCCAGCGCGTCCGGGTCCTTTTCGTGCTCGAACTTCGGCGAATGCACGCCGATCACGACGAGGACGTCGGCGTACTTCTCCTCCAGCGGACGCAGCTCGTCCAGCACATGCAGGCAGTTGATGCAGCAGAAGGTCCAGAAGTCCAGAATCGTGATCCGGCCCCTGAGGTCCGCCAGCTGGAGGGTCTTGTCGCCCGTGTTCAACCAGGCCCGGCCCCGAAGCTCGGGCGCCCGCACGCGTGCACTCATGACCCCATCGTGCCGTACCGCTGATGCCGGTGAGACATGAGCACGTCTCACCGGCATCAGCGCGCCAGGCGACGCTTCACCGCCGCCGACCGGCTCACGCGGTGTGGATCAGCTGGCAGCGTCCTTCAGGCAGAGCACCGGGTTGGCCTCGTTGTTGCGAAGGTCCACGTACGGCCCTTCCGGGTCGGGGCACTTGTCCTTCGACTCGACCTTCGACACCACGGTGAACGAGTCCGGCTCGCCACACACTGCCTCGATGGGGGTGTCGCCCGACCGCTGGACGCAGGTGCCGACCGCCGGGTTGAACGGGCGGGGCTCGTCCGACCCGCCGATCATGCCGAGGAGCTTGAGCAGGCCGAGCGGGATGGAAAGGATGAGCACTGCGGCGACCAGCACCGCGGCGAGCACCCGACCGTTGCGTACCTTCGGCGCGGGGGTTTCCGGAGCCGGCTCGGCGACCGGCTTGAACGCGTCGAAGCGGCCCTGTTCCGGTTCCGAGGTGCCCGGGCTCCACGACGGGCCGGACTGTGGTGGCGGCGGGAACGCCGAGGTGTGGTCGCCGCCCGGCTCGGGGCGGAGGGCGGCACCGTACGCACCGCCGTGGCGGTCGGGCGTACCGCCGAACGGATCACCGGGGGCACCGCCGAACGGATCGCCGGGCGGAGCGCCGAAGGGGCCGCTGGGCGTACCGCCGAACGGGTCCCCGGGTGGGCCGCCGAACGGGTCGGCCGGCCGCTCCGGCTCGGCGTGCGGGCGTACTCCGTTGACCGGCCGGTTGCTCGGCGGGGCATCGGCGAAGGACGGCAGCCCCGGCGGGAAGGCCGGAGGTGCGGCCGGCGAAGCAGGAGCAGCCCCGCCCGTGAAGGCGTTCGGCCCACCGACCGGTGGCTCCCGGTCGGCGAAGCGCGGCTCCGGGGCCTGGTCGAACCGGGGCACCAGTGGCTGGTCGTCCCGCTCCTGGGCCGGCTCCTCGGGCTGGGTCGGTCGGCCGTACACCCGGGGCTGCGGTGCGGGCGTGCCCGCCGGTCGCGCCGCGTGGTCGGCCGGCGGCATCACCCGGCTGGCCAGCGGCACCGAGGCGCTCGCCGAGACCCCGCCGGCTGGCGGGGTGGCCCGGCCGGCGACCTCCGGGGAGGTGCGGGGCGCGGGAATGGCCGGCCCGGCTTGTGACTGCGGGTCGTCGTGCCGGGACTCGGGCTGACCCCAGCCCAGGCCACCGGCCGGCTGATCGGCACCCGGGCGGGGGCCTACAGCCTGGTCGCCGGCGAACGGGGCCGGCGGGGCGAAGTCGGCCGGCGGGGCGAAGTCGGCCGGCGGCACGCCGGCCAGGCTGGCACCCGGTACCCGCTGCTCCTGCGGCGGCAGCGGCACCATGTTGGCCGGCGAGATGCCGGGGCCCGGCGCGGGCTGGTAGACCGGCGCGTCCTCGGCCCGGCCCGGGTCGGGCTCGGCGTCGGGCCGCGCCGAGGCGGCCTCCGCCGATCCGGTGCTGCCCCACGCCTCGCCCGGTGCCCACGGCTCCATGTCGGGCAGCGCCGAGCGATCGGCGGCGGTACGGGACGGGAGTGGCTCCCCGGCGGGGTTCCAGGACGGCGGCGGCCCGGAGTCGCCGAATCGGGCCGATCCGGTGGCGGGCTCGGCGGGCGTCCACGCCGCTGCCGGCCGGTCCTGGCCCGGCGGCGACCACTGCGGCCGCTCGTCGGCTGCCGCGTCGCCGGCCGGCCACCCGGCCGGTTCGGCCGGCTGCGGCGTGGCCCAGTCGGGCTGCGCCGGCCGGTCGCTGCCGGTCTGCCAACCTTCGGCCGCCTGCTCGCCGGACCAGCCGCCGGCGGCGGGTTCCCGCCGCTGGCCGGTGGCCCAGGCGGGTGGTTCCTGCTCGGCCGGCCACCCGCCGGCGCGGGCCGCCTCGTCCGAAGCGGGCCGGTGCGGTGGTGCGGTGTCGGCCTGCGGCACCTGGGCCGTGGCCCGGGCCGCCGGCTCGGAGCGGAACGGCGCCGGCTGGTCGGCCTGCGCCCAGTCCGGCCGGGCCGGCTCGGATGCGCTTGCGGCCGTGGCCCAGCCGGGAGTCTGGTCGTCGGTACGGGAGGCCCACTCCGGCTGCTGACCGCCGGCCCAGCCGGATGCCGGCTGACCGCCGGCCCAGTCGGCGGGCTGACCCGACGCGGACTGGCTGGGCGTCCACTCTGGCGGCTGGGGGGCGTCCGGTGTGGTGGAGTTGGCCCAGGCCGGGCCGGCCTGCTCGCCGGTCGCCCAGGCGGGCCGATCCGATGTGGACGGTGTCGTCGGGGCCCAGCCCTGGCCGGGCTGCTCCCGCTGGTCTGCCTGGGCCAGCCAGGAAGGCTGGCTCCCGGGGGTCGAGGATTCCGCCTGCCGGGTCGCCTGAGCGGTGCCCCACGGGGTGCCCTGCTGGCTCGCCCAGGCGGGTGTGGACGCGTCGGGTCGCGCTGGCGGTGGCGGAGCCCAGCCCAGGTCGGGGGCGGATGCGCCATACCCGCCGTCCTGCTGAGCCGGCCGGTCGCCGTACGGCGCCGGTCCGCCGCCGCCCGGCGGCACCTCGTCCGGCTCCTGGCCGGGGCGGTGCGGGCCCTCGGACGTCATGCGTGCGCCTCCTCCATCACATGTCGGCCGCCGTCGCCGATGGTCTCGGCAGGGCAGCCGGCGGTGCCGGCGTACCGGCCGTGCCGGCTCCCCGCACCGTATCCCGGTGGCCTCCGGGGGGCTTCCGGGGAGCATCGATCGTCACTGTCCGTCGCTGGGCGGTGTCGAGGTGCTTCTATCGCCTCAACCTGTCCCCGACCACGGACGACGACCGAGAACCACCGTACCGGGCGCTGCGCCGGGGCGGTATCCCGGTGCCAACGGCCGCTTACAACGCCGACGACCCGCCCGGGTGGCCCGGGCGGGTCGTCGATCTGGAGGAGGTGAATAACGTCGTGTGGCGTCAGTGCATGTGACGCTGGGCGATGGCGAGGATCTCGTCACGGACCGCAGGCGAACTCGCGGAGCGCAGGGCCCGCTCGATGGCGCGGGCGCGGCGGTTGGCGTCGCGGCGGTTGCGGATTCGCTCGATCATGCTCATTGGGGTCTCTCCTCCTGGCTATTCGGTTGTCGGCCCGTCGTTGAGTCCATTGAACCGCAAGCCCGCCTTGATCGCCAACGATTATTAGGTGAGCTGGGCCACCGAGCTACGAATCTTAGGTGTCGAGCCATATGAGGCGGATTTTTATTCGACCAATGGCAACGGCCGGTGTGCCGGGCGTTCACCCGTGGCACACCGGCCGTCGTCGTGCTGCGTCAGGTCCAGGCGAGCAGCGCCGCCTCCGGATCGGCGAGGAAGTCGCCGATGTCGCGCAGGAACTTCGAGCCCAGCTCGCCGTCGATGATCCGGTGGTCGAAGGAGAGGCCGAGCGTGGTGACCAGGCGCGGCTTGACCTTGCCCTTGTGCACCCAGGGCATTTCCCGGACCGCACCGAAGGCCAGGATCGCCGACTCGCCCGGAGGCAGGATCGGCGTGCCCGTGTCGACCCCGAACACCCCGACGTTGGTGATGGTCAGGGTGCCGCCGGACATGTCGGCCGGAGACGTCTTCCCGCTCTTGGCCGTCTGCACCAGGCCGGTCATCGCGTCCGCCAGCTCGCGCAGGGTCAGCCGGCCGGCGTCCTTGATGTTCGGCACGATCAGGCCGCGTTCGGTGGCCGCCGCGATGCCCAGGTTGACGTACTCCTTGACGACGATCTCGTCGCCGGCCCAGGTCGAGTTGACCATCGGGTGCCGCTTGACCGCCAACAGCACCGCCTTGGCCACCAGCAGCAGCGGCGAGACCCGCACGTCGCGCCATTCCCGCCGGTCGCGCAGCCGGTCCAGGGCCTTCATCGCCCGGGTCACGTCGACGGTCAGGAACTCGGTGACGTGCGGAGCGGTAAACGCCGAGCGGGACATGTTCTCGGCGGTGAGCTTGCGTACCCCCTTGACCGGGATGCGCTGCTCGCGGTCGGCGCCGAAGCTCGCCGCCGCCGTGACCGGCACGGTGACCGCCAGCGGCTCGGCCGCCGCCGGGGCCGCCGCCGCCCGCTGTACGTCCTCCCGGGTGATCGAGCCCAGCGGCCCCGACCCGGTCAGCGTGCCGAGGTCGACGCCGAGATCCTTGGCGAGCTTGCGCACCGGCGGCTTGGCCAGCACGGGACCGGCGACGCGACCGTTGCCGTTCACCGCCGGCGCGGGTGCCACCGGGGCGACCGGAGCCGGTGCCGGCACGGCCTGGACCGGCGCCGGTGCGGCGGTGGCCTGGGCCGGGGCGGCATCCTTGCGGGGGCGGCGCTTGGCGGCGGTGGTGCGGGGGCCGTAGCCGACCAGGACCGCGGTGCGGCCGCCCGGGGCGGGACCGCCGATCAGGCCCGGCTCGACCGCGCCCTCGGCCGGCGCGACCTCGACGGCGGCCAGTGAGGCGGCCGAGGGGGTGGGCAGGCCGGTGCCGGCCCCGGTCGTCGACTCGATCGGGCCGGCGCCGGGGTCGGTGTCGATCGCGATGATCGGGGTACCGACCTCGACCGTGGTGCCCTCCGGGTGGAAGATCGCCTGGACCTGGCCGGCCCACTTCGCCGGGATCTCCACGGCCGCCTTGGCCGTCTCCACCTCGACGATCGGCTGGTTCAGCTCGATCGTGTCGCCCACCTTGACCAGCCAGGCGAGGATCTCACCCTCGGTGAGCCCCTCGCCCAGGTCGGGCAGGTTGAACTCCTTGATCCGGGACATGCCGCTCACCAGCCGAAGGTGCGGTCGACGGCGTCGAGCACCCGGTCGAGGTCGGGCAGGTACTCCTCCTCCACCCGGGCGGCCGGGTAGGGGGTGTCGAAGCCGGCCACCCGCAGCACCGGCGACTCCAGCGAGTAGAAGCACTCCTCGGTGATCCGGGCCGCGATCTCCGCGCCCAGGCCGACGTTGGACGGCGCCTCGTGCACCACCACCGCACGGCCGGTGCGCCGCACCGACTCGTACACCACGCCGAGGTCCAGCGGGGAGAGCGTACGCAGGTCGATGACCTCCAGGTTGCGGCCGTCCTCGGCGGCGGCGGTCGCCGCGTCCAGGCAGGTGCGGACCATCGGGCCGTACGCCAGCACAGTGACGTCGGTGCCGGCCCGCGCCACCCGAGCCGAGTGCAGCGGGTACGCCTCGGACAGCGGGGCGTCCAGGTCGACCGCCCCCTTCTCCCAGTAGCGCCGCTTCGGCTCCAGGAACACGATCGGGTCGTCCGAGGCGATCGCCTGCTGGATCATCACGTACGCGTCCTGCGGGCTGGCGCAGGAGACGACCTTCAGCCCGGCGGTGTGCGCGAAGTACGCCTCGGGCGACTCCGAGTGGTGCTCCACCGCGCCGATGCCGCCACCGAACGGGATCCGGATGACCATCGGGATGTTCAGCTTGCCGCGGGAGCGGTAATGCATCTTCGCCACCTGCGACACGATCTGGTCGTACGCCGGGTAGACGAAGCCGTCGAACTGGATCTCGCAGACCGGCCGGTAGCCGCGGATGGCCAGGCCGACCGCGGTGCCGATGATGCCGGACTCGGCGAGCGGGGTGTCGATCACCCGCTGGTCGCCGAAGTCCTTCTGTAGCCCGTCGGTGATCCGGAAGACGCCGCCGAGCTTGCCGACGTCCTCGCCCATGATGACGACCTTCGGGTCGTTCTCCAGGGCCTTGCGCAGGCCGGCGTTGAGGGCCTTGCCGAGGGTGAGCGTCTCTGTGGCCATCAGTGGGCGCTCCCCTCGAACGACTCCAGGTATTTGCTGAACTGCGCGCGCTGCTCGTCGAGCAGCGGCGACCCGTTGGGGTAGACGTGGTCGAACATGGTTCCCGGCTCCGGGTTCGGCATGGCCAGCACCCGCTCGCGCAGGTCCACCGCCTCGCGGCGGGCCTGCTCGTCGATCTCGGTGAAGAAGCTCGCGTCGGCGATCTTCTCGCGCTCCAGGAACGCCTTCATCCGGGCGATCGGGTCCTTGGCCTGCCACGCCTCGACCTCGCTGGCGATGCGGTAGCGGGTCGGGTCGTCGGAGGTGGTGTGCGCCCCCATCCGGTAGGTGTACGCCTCGATCAGGCTCGGGCCCTGCCCGTGCCGGGCGTTGTCCAGCGCGTGCCGGGTCACCGCGTACGTGGCCAGCACGTCGTTGCCGTCCACCCGGATGCCGGGGAAGCCGAAGCCGGCGGCGCGCCGGTACAGCGGGATGCGGGTCTGCCGCTCCAGCGGCTCGGAGATGGCGTACTGGTTGTTCTGGCAGAAGAACACCAGGGGGGAGTTGAACACGCCGGCCCAGACGAACGCCTCGTTGACGTCGCCCTGGCTGGTGGCGCCGTCGCCGAAGTAGGCGATCACCGCCTCGCCGTCGTCGGTGCCGGTCTTGCCGTCCATCGCGACGCCCATGGCGTACCCGGTCGCGTGCAGGGTCTGCGCCCCGATCACGATCGTGTACATGTTGAACTTGAACTCGTTCGGGTCCCAGCCGCCCTGGTCGACCCCCCGGAACAGGCCCAGCGGCATGATCGGGTCGATGCCACGGCAGTAGAGCACGCCGTGCTCGCGATAGGTGGGGAAGGCCATGTCCTGCGTACGCAGGGCCCGTCCCGAACCGACCTGGGCCGCCTCCTGGCCGAGCAGGCTCGCCCAGATGCCCAGTTCGCCCTGCCGTTGCAGGGCCGTCGCCTCGGCGTCCAACTTCCGGACCAGAACCAGGTCGCGGTAGAGGCCGCGGTACTCCTCGTCGGTGAAGTCAACGCGGTACTCGGTGCCGTCCGGACCGGTCACGCTGTCGATCCGCTCACCCGCGGGGGTGAGCAGCTGCACCAGTTCCGGGTCGCCGGTCGCGGCCTTCCTGGAACGGGGTGTGGCTCGCCGGCCACGGGTACTGGCCCCGGGGTCGCCCTTTGCCATCCGTCTCTCCCTGTCGTGTCTGCGTCGGCACCGGGGGGTCACCCGGCCGCGCGACTCGTGCGCCGGCCCCGGCTGGTGCCGGGATCGGTTTCCTGGCGGACCGCGCCTAGCCCCGGTGGGGGTTGCCGCGCGGCATGAGCCGGATTCTTGGCCGAACCCGGTTCGGGAGCGCCGGCGCCCAGTCGCGCCTACCGCGTGGGTGCGCGGAGGTCGCGGCTGCGCTGCCGCCGTGGCCTCCATATTCGCATCAGAGGTGAGCAGTCCCACACTCCGCCTGCCCCGCATCCCGACACCGGCCCGCTTCGTTACCCGAAATGCCGGAGTGTCGGGTCCAGCGACGCGCGACCGATCCGGTGATGGTTCGTCACCATTCGGCCAGATACGCGTGTCGACACGCGGTGTGGGGTTGGCCGACGCAGAGTCACTGACCCAGGCTGTTCGCGCGGGCCCCGATCCAGCTCCGGCGGTCCGCCGGGTCTGCCCTCGTGGTCCCGGCCAGGAGCGACGACGAGGAGTGCGTGGTGTCCGAACCAGGTGAAGGTTCCGAGGCTCCTACCCTCGCCCGGCACCGGGCATCCGGCGGCTACCGCCCGGTGGTGGGTGCGCACCGGGCCGTCCGGACCACCGGCCCGTCCCGCGGTTACCTGTTGACCGTGGCGCTGCTCGCCGGCACCGCCTCGATGCCGGTCCTCGCCGCCATCAGCACGGGTTCGGCGACGGTCGGCAGCACGGCGCTGCCGGACAGCAGTACGCCGTTCATCCCGACGCCCTCCGTCGGTCCGGTGGTGATCCCCCCGCCGCCCACCGGCACTCCGGCAGCCACCCCGACGGCGCTGCCGTCGATCGCGCCGGCCGTCCCGCCCGTGCACCCGGTGGTGGAGCGGTCCGCCCTGATGCCCGCCGTCGCGCCGGCCGATCCGGCTCCGGGGCGCCGCCCGGCGCCGCCGCCGACCGTCCCCGCGCCCCGGCCGCCCACCACGACGCCCGCCCCGCTGCCGCTGCCCACCCCGAACCCGACCC
>NZ_JBFBAO010000196.1:0-1683 GCF_040682255.1 Micromonospora sp. NPDC051296
GCGTGATCAGCCCGGTGCCACCGGCCGCGGCGAGGTCCCGGGCGAACGCGTCGACGCCGTACCGCTCGATCGGGTTCCAGTAGGTCATCGTCACCACCGGCGCGCCGGTGGCCGCGACCTCCTCGATGATGCGCAACGTGTCCCGGGTGCGTACGCCGCCGGCCAGGGCGATGTCGCTGGCCCGCTGGATGACCGGGCCGTCCATCACCGGGTCGGAGTACGGGATCTCCACCTCGATCACGTCGACGCCGGCGGAGACCATCGCCTTCATCGCGGCGATGCTGCCCTCGACGGTGGGAAAGCCGGCCGGCATGCAGCCGACCAGGACCGCCCGGCCGTCCGCCCGGGCCTTGTCGAAGGCCACCCCGATCCGACTCACGTTCACTCCCCGTCCAGGATGCCGAAGTACCCGCCGGCGGTGTGCACGTCCTTGTCGCCCCGGCCGGAGAGGTTGACCACGATGGTGGGCTGCCGGCCCAGATCGGCGGCGAGCTTCGGGGCGACCGCCAGGGTGCCGGCGAGGGCGTGCGCGCTCTCGATCGCCGGGATGATCCCCTCGGTACGGCAGAGCAGTTCGAACGCCGCCATCGCCTCGTCGTCGGTGACCGGCTGGTAGCTGGCCCGGCCGGTGTCGTGCAGCCAGGCGTGCTCCGGCCCGACGCCCGGGTAGTCCAGGCCGGCCGAGATCGAGTGCGACTCGACGGTCTGACCGTCGGCGTCCTGGAGCACGTACGTGCGGGTGCCGTGCAGCACCCCGGTGGAGCCGCCGGTGATGCTGGCCGCATGCCGCCCGGTGGCCACCCCGTCGCCGCCGGCCTCGAAGCCGTACAGCCGCACCTGCGGGTCGTCGGTGAAGGCGTGGAAGATGCCCAGCGCGTTGGAGCCGCCGCCGACGCAGGCGGTGACCGCGTCCGGCAGCGCGCCGGTCAGCTCCAGGCACTGCGCCCGGGCCTCGTCGCCGATGCCCCGGACGAAGTCGCGGACCAGCGCCGGGAACGGGTGCGGGCCGGCGGCGGTGCCGATCAGGTAGTGGGTGTCGTCGACGTTGGCGACCCAGTCCCGCATCGCCTCGTTCATCGCGTCCTTGAGGGTGCGCGAGCCGTTCGTCACCGGTACGACGGTGGCGCCGAGCATCCGCATCCGGGCCACGTTCAGCGCCTGCCGCTCGGTGTCGACCTGGCCCATGTAGACCACGCAGTCCAGGTCGAACAGGGCGGCGGCGGTGGCGGTGGCGACGCCGTGCTGGCCGGCACCGGTCTCGGCGATCACCCGCTTCTTGCCCATCCGCCGGGTCAGCAGCGCCTGGCCGAGCACGTTGCGCACCTTGTGCGCGCCGGTGTGGTTGAGGTCCTCCCGCTTGAGCAGCACCCGGGCGCCGGCCCGGGCGGAGAACCGGCGGGCCTCGTAGAGCAGCGACGGGGTGCCCGCGTAGTCGCGCAGCAGGGCGGCGAACTCAGCCCGGAACGTCTCGCCGGCCATCGCCGCGCGGTGCGCGGCGTCCAGCTCGTCGAGGGCGGCGACCAGCGCCTCCGGCACGAACCGGCCGCCGAAGCGGCCGAAGTGCCCAGCGGCGTCGGGAAACTGCGGCCGCTCGCTCATGCCGGCACTCCGCTTCGCTCCGCGCCGCCCTGAGGCACCAACGCACTGCGCTGATGATTCACTCGCTGACGCTCGCTCATGCCG
>NZ_JBFBAO010000196.1:1783-12876 GCF_040682255.1 Micromonospora sp. NPDC051296
CGCTCGCTCATGCCGGCACTCCGCTTCGCTCCGCGCCGCCCTGAGGCACCAACGCACTGCGCTGATGATTCACTCGCTGACGCTCGCTCATGCCGTCATCCTCTCGCTCGGGACGGGGACCGGCGCGGGTCAGCGCACCGGGCGGGGCGTGGCGGGGTGGTTACCGGCGTTGACCAGCTCGGCCACTGCCTCCCGGGGGCTCTTCTGGGTGACCAGGCCCTCGCCGACCAGCACCGCGTCGGCGCCGGCCGAGGCGTACCGGATGAGGTCGTGCGGGCCGCGTACGCCGGACTCGGCGATCTTGACGATGTTGCTCGGCAGGCCGGGCGCGATCCGCTCGAACACCGACCGGTCGACCTCCAGGGTACGCAGGTCGCGGGCGTTGACCCCGATCACCTGCGCGCCGGCCTCCAGGGCCCGGTCGGCCTCCTCCTCGTCGTGCACCTCGACCAGCGCGGTCATGCCCAACGACTCGATCCGCTCCAGCAGGCCGACCAGCACGTTCTGCTCCAGCGCGGCGACGATCAGCAGCACCAGGTCGGCGCCGTGGGCGCGGGCCTCGTGTACCTGGTAGCTGGAGACCACGAAGTCCTTGCGCAGCACCGGGATGTTCACCGCGGCCCGTACGGCGGCGAGGTCGTCCAGCGAACCGCCGAACCAGCGCCCCTCGGTGAGCACGCTGATCGCGCGGGCGCCACCGGCGGCGTAGTCGCCGGCCAGGTCCGCCGGGTCGGCGATCTCGGCCAGCTTCCCCTTGGACGGCGAGGAGCGCTTCACCTCGGCGATGACCGCGACGCCGGGCCGACGCAGGGCCGCGTACGCGTCCAGCGGCGGCGGAGCGGCGGCGGCCAGTTCGCGGATCCGCTCCAGCGGAACCTGCTCCTGCCGCCGGGCCACGTCCTCCCGGACGCCGGCCAGGATCTCGTCGAGCACGCTGACGGGCGCCGACGGACCGGCCTCGTCCCCCTCCGCGTGCGCATGCTCAGCAGTCACCAACGGACTCCCCTCTCCGGGTGTCATGGGCCGATGCTAGGGGGCCCTACCTGGCACCGACCGCCGGGGGTATGGCGCTCCTCACGAAATGGACTGCGGCATAATGGCCGACTTGCGCGAACGCGGTGTGACTCTGCGTCACCATGTCATCGACGGTCACTGATATGGACGCTCATCCCGACGCGTCCGGTCGACAACGTCTCGACCGGCGTCGATGCTGTGAGCAAGCTCAAGGACGAAGGTCCCTATGCCTGCTCAGGCACCCTGCCGCAGAGTTGACGGTGCGGTCATCACCACGAAACGTGAGCCGAGCAGCATCTTCCTCGGGCAGACTCGATGGCGCGCCTGCCCCACCACCACGACGATCTCTCCCCGGGGTGATCATGAATTCCTCCGCGCCGCACCAGAGCATCGGCCTCACCACCATCTCCCGCACCGTCGCGTCGCTCGCCGTCGGGGTCGTCCAGACGCTGGAGCGCGCCGTGGTCGGGCCGGCCCGGATGCGGACCGCGCAGGGCAACGCCTGGGAGGCCATCTGCGCCGACCGCGCCCGGGCCGACCAACGGGCCGCGCTGGATCGAATCGTGGCGGAACTCGCCGCCGCGGGCAGCCGCGACCGCCAGCCGGTCAACTGACCGTCGGGTCCTCGCCCCGGTCCAACGCGTCCCACGCATCCACCGTGCCAGCCCCCTGGATCGGGCCAGCCGCCTCGACCGGCTGCCGTGACCGGCGCTCGTAGCGGGCACCCATCGCCGGCCAACGCCTCCCGCGCACCGCGGTGAGCAGCCCACCGGCCGCCGCGATCAGGCCGCCGACCAGCGTGAGCGCCGGCCACTGCCGGCTCACCTGGTCACCGATCTCCGCCACCAGCCCGTAGCCCCCGCCGCCGGCCAGGGCCAGGCCGAGCAGCGCCAACAGCCCGCCGAGCACCCGGCGAAGCCAGCCACTGGTGGCCAACACCGCACCGCCACCGGCCAGCCCCACCAGGGCGAGCGCCGGCAGCCACGGCAGCAGTCGCGCGCCGGTCCGCTCCTCGTCGAGAGCCGACGCGGCGGCGGCGTCGACCACCCAGGTGCGGGTCGCCGCCCACAGCGCCAGGCCCGCGCCGGCCAGGCAGAGCAGCGCGGCGTACGCCAACTCCCGCCGACCGCCCGCGGGCCGACCGCCCCCCTCGGGCCCTACCGCCTCACTCATCGGCTCCGCCCTTCGTTCGCGACTGCGGTACTCCGCTGCGCTACGTTCCTCGCGCTCACCGAGCTGGCCGGAGGGTCTCGGCGGCGGCGATCGCGGCGAGCACCGCAGCGGCCTTGTTCCGGGTCTCCTGGTCCTCCGCGGCCGGGTCGGAGTCGGCCACCACCCCGGCGCCGGCCTGCACGTAGGCCCGGCCGGCGCGGATCAGCGCGGTCCGGATCGCGATCGCCATGTCCAGGTCGCCGCCGAAGCCGAAGTAACCGACCGTGCCGCCGTAGAGGCCCCGGCGGACCGGCTCCAGCTCCTCGATGATCTCCATGGCCCGAACCTTCGGTGCCCCGGAGAGGGTGCCCGCCGGGAACGTCGCGGCGAGCGCGTCGAAGGCGGTGCGGTCGGCGCGCAGCGTGCCGACCACCGTCGAGACGATGTGCATGACGTGGCTGTACCGCTCGATGGTGGCGAACTCCGGCACCTCGACGGTGCCCGGCCGGCAGACCCGGCCGAGGTCGTTGCGGCCCAGGTCGACCAGCATCACGTGCTCGGCGCGTTCCTTGGGGTCGGCGAGCAGTTCGGCGGCAAGCCGGGCGTCGGCCTCCGGCGTCGCGCCACGCGGGCGGGTGCCGGCGATCGGGTGCAGCAGCGCCCGCCGCTCGCCGTCGACCTCGCCGGTCACCTTCAGGTGCGCCTCCGGCGACGAACCGACGATGTCGAAGTCGTCGAAGCGCAGCAGATACATGTAGGGGCTGGGGTTGGTGGTCCGCAGCACCCGGTAGACGTCCAACGGGTCGGCGTCGGTGTCGCGTTCGAACCGCTGGGCGAGCACGATCTGGAAGCACTCGCCGGCGCGGATCGCCTCCTTCGCCGCCTCGACCGCCTTCGGGTAGCCACCGTCGGGGGTACGGCTGCGTACCTCACCGGCCGGCGGGCGGCGGACCGTGGCGACCATCGGCGGGATGGGCCGCGACAGCGCCGTGGTCATCGCGTCCAGCCGGCCCACCGCGTGGTGGTACGCGGCGGCGACCATCGCGTCCCGGCCCGGCTCGCCCAGCGGCGGCAGGATCGCGTTGGCGACCAGGATCGCCGAACCGTCGAAGTGGTCCAGCACCACCAGGTCGGTGGCGAGCATCATGCCCAGCTCGGGCAGGTGCAGGTCGTCCTCGGTGAGCGCGGGCAGCCGCTCGAAGCGGCGGACCAGGTCGTAGCCGAGGTAGCCGACCATGCCCCCGGTCAGCGGTGGCATCCCGCCGTCCGGGTCGGCGGGCGGGCCGGCCAGCGCCGCCACCGTCTCGCGCAACACCTGGACCGGGTCGCCGGTGGTCGGCAGTCCGGCCGGCGGGGTACCGAGCCAGGCCGCCGAGCCGTCCCGCTCGACCAGCGTGGCGCTGCTGCGCACCCCGACGAAGGAGTACCGGGCCCAGGCCAGCCCCGAGGAGCCGACGCCCTGCTCGGCGGACTCCAGCAGGAAGGTGCCGGGACCACCGGCGAGCTTGCGGTATACCCCGACCGGGGTCTCCGCGTCGGCGAGCAACCGCCGGGTGACCGGCACCACCCGCCAGCGCGCGGCCAGTTCGGTGAAGGTGGCCGCGTCCGGGCTGACCTTGCCGTCGGTCATGACGAGACCTCGCCGGAGGTGAGGGGAAGTTCGGTGAAGAAGCAGGTGCGCTGCCCGGTGTGGCAGGCGGCGCCGACCTGGTCGACGCTGACCAGCACGGCGTCCCCGTCGCAGTCGAGCGCCACCGAGCGGACGTACTGGTGGTGGCCGGAGGTGGCGCCCTTGACCCAGTACTCGCGGCGGCTGCGTGACCAGTAGGTGGCCCGGCCGGTGGTCAGGGTGCGGTGCAGGGCCTCGTCGTCCATCCAGGCCACCATCAGCACCTCGCCGCTGTCGTGCTGGCGGACCACGGCAGCCACCAGGCCGTCGGGGGTACGCCGCAGCCGGGCGGCGATCGCCGGGTCGAGCTGCGACGGCCGGTCCGGGCCGCCGGGCGGCTCCGGCTGGTCGAGGTGGGCGCCGGTCACCGGCGCGTCAGGTACGGGCACAGTGACCCATTGTCCCGTACGCGGCGCGGGTACCTGAGCGGACTCCCGGCTGGCGGACGGCACCACGCCGGCGGGCCGGCCCAACTGGGCCACGTAGCGGTCCAGACGGCCGTCGAGCAGGGCGTCGGCGAGATCCGAACCGGCCGCGTCGGCCACCTCGGCGACGTACGGGCGGATCAGCGGCAGGGTGCCGGACACCAGGCGGGCCGCCGACGCCCACAGCTCGCCGGTCGACCCGGGCCGCAGCCCGAGGCAGCGCAGCATGTCCTCCCGGTAGCCGACCGGCGCCACCGGCAGGTCGAGCGCGGCGGCGAACGCCGAGCGGCGGGACACCACGCGGACCGAGGGGTTCGCCGGCCGCAGCACCGACGGGCAGAGCCGGGCGAGGTCGGCGGCGGCCAGCCGGGCGCCGAGCGGGTCGTCGGCGTCCCGGGCGGCGGCCACCTTGCCGAGGGTGGCGATCAGCTCCTCCAGCCGCGGCTCGTCCGCCGGCTGGCAGAGCACCGGCAGGTCGATCCGGTTCCGCCAGCGCGGATCCGCCCAGAGCAGGCGGGCCGGGGCCGTCACCGGCAGGCCGAACGCCCAGTCGGCCGGCTCACCCAGCCGGCTCACCCAGGACCGTACGTCCCGGTGGGCGACCGAGACGTGGGTCAGCCGGCCGGAGTGCTCCGCGAAGTACGCCCGGCGGGCCGCGTACGGGGCACCGCCGACCAGTACGTCGACGTCGACGTCGCTGTGTGCGGTCGCGGCCCGGCGGGCGTGGCTACCGCGCAGCAGGATGCCCACCACGGGCCGATCGGCGGTCGCCCGCAGCCGCGCGGCCCAGTCGTCGAAAAACCCACTGTCCGGTGACGGAGCGTGATCCACTAAGCCATCGTGCCGCAGGTCCGATCAGGGTGCAATGACCGATGACGGACCCGGTGTCCGGTCTGAAGTGCGACGCCCGTGCTACGGGGTTGTCACCCCGGAGCCCGTTTCGTCGGGCCGCACCGCGCTGCCACCTTGCTTCGCCGCCGATATTTCATCTACCGTTGATTTCAACACTCGATGAGTTTTCGGAGGTACGCGATGGACGACGCGATCGCCGTCCGGGGCCTGGTGGTGAACCGGGGCGGGCGGCGAGTGCTGGACGGGATCGACGCCGCGGTGCCGCGCGGCTCGGTCACCGGGCTGCTCGGGCCGAGCGGCAGTGGCAAGACCACGCTGATGCGCGCGGTCGTCGGGGTGCAGGTGATCGCCGCCGGCACGGTGACCGTGCTGGGCCTGCCGGCCGGAGCGGCGCAGCTGCGCCACCGGATCGGCTACCTGACCCAGGCGCCGAGCGTCTACGCCGACCTCACGGTCCGGGAGAACGCCCACTACTTCGCCGCGCTGCACGGCCGCGGCCGGGCCGAGGCCGATCGGGCGGTGGCCGACGTCGGGCTGGCGGACGCGGCACACCAGCTGGTGGGCACTCTCTCCGGCGGGCAACGCAGCCGGGCGTCGCTGGCCTGCGCCCTGGTCGGCGAGCCGGAACTGGTCGTGCTCGACGAGCCGACGGTCGGCCAGGATCCGGTGCTGCGGGCCGATCTCTGGGCCCAGTTCCACGAGCTGGCCGCGGCCGGGACCACCCTGCTGGTGTCGAGCCACGTGATGGACGAGGCGGCCCGCTGCGACCGGCTGCTGCTCATCCGCGAGGGGCGGTTGGTCGCCGACGACACCCCGGACGCGATCCGCGCGGCTGCCGGGGTGGACGACCTCGACGAGGCGTTCCTGAGACTGATCAGAGCGGGCGAGTCCGGCCCCACCGGGCGGGAGGCGTCATGAACCCACGGATCCTGGCCGCCACCGTCGGCCGCATCCTGCGCCAACTGCGCCACGACCGGCGGACCGTGGCCCTGCTGGTGGTCGTGCCCACCGTGCTGCTCACCCTGGTCTACTACATGTACAACGACCAGCCCACGCCGCCTGGCCAGCCGTCCGCCTTCGACCAGATCGCGCTGGTGATGCTCGGCTTCTTCCCGTTCGTCATCATGTTCCTGGTGACCAGCATCGCCATGCTCCGCGAGCGGACCACCGGCACGCTGGAACGGCTGCTCACCACCCCGTTGGCCAAGGCCGACCTGCTCTTCGGCTACGGCATCGCCTTCGGGCTGGCCGGCGCGGTGCAGGCCGGCGTCGCCTCGGCCGTGGCGTACTGGGTCTTCGGCCTGACCACGGCCGGCAGCAGCGGGCTGGTGATCATGATCGCCGTACTGAATGCGATCCTCGCCGTCGCGCTCGGGCTGCTCTGCAGCGCTTTCGCCCGCACCGAATTCCAGGCCGTACAGTTCATGCCGGTCGTGGTCGCCCCACAGCTGCTGCTCTGCGGGCTCTTCGTGCCGCGTGACCAGATGGCCGGCTGGTTGCAGGCGATCAGCGACGTGCTGCCGCTGTCGTACGCGGTCGAGGCCCTCCAGGAGGTCGGCGCGCACGCCGAGCCGACCGCGACGATGTGGCGCGACGTGGTCGTCGTGGCGGGCGCGGCGGTGCTGGCGCTGCTGCTCGCCGCGGCCACCCTGCGACGGCGCAGCAGTTGACGGGTCGTCCGTGCCCCGGTGCGCACCGGGGCACGGACGTCCCACGGGAACGAGCGAGGGAGGGCGATGGCGCGGCGGACCGGACGGCGCCCTGGCAACCCGGCAACCCGGGACGCGATCCTCGACGCGGCCCGCGCCGCCTTCGCCCAGCGGGGCTTCGACGGCACCACCATCCGGGCCATCGCCGCCGAGGCGGGCGTGGACCCGGCGCTGGTGCACCACTACTTCGGCAACAAGGACCAGCTCTTCCTGGCCGCCATGCAGGCACCGATCGACCCCCGCGAGCTGCTGCCGAAGGTGCTCGCCGGTGACCGCGACGGCCTCGGCGAGCGGCTGGTGCGGATGTTCGTCGCGGTCTGGGACTCACCGGCCGGCACCGCCGGGGTGGCGCTGCTGCGTTCCGCGGTCAGCAACGAGTGGACCGCCCGACTGCTGCGCGAGTTCCTGACCACCCAGGTGCTGCGCCGGGTCCTCGACCACCTCGAAGTCGACCCGGCGGAAGTGCCGCTGCGCGGGTCACTGGTGGCCAGCCAACTGATCGGGCTGGCTC
The DNA here is from genome assembly GCF_040682255.1 of Micromonospora sp. NPDC051296. Classification (NCBI taxonomy): domain Bacteria; kingdom Bacillati; phylum Actinomycetota; class Actinomycetes; order Micromonosporales; family Micromonosporaceae; genus Micromonospora; species Micromonospora sp. NPDC051296. The sequence continues at coordinate 9,116 of NZ_JBFBAO010000196.1, forward strand.
TGATGCGGCACGTCGTCCGCCTGGAACCGGTCGCCTCGGCCGCCCCGGAGACGCTGGTCGCCATGGTCGGCCCGACCATCCAGCGCTATCTCACCGGCGAACTGCCCGGCTGAGCGGACGGGCGGCCGACGTCCGCTCAGTTGCTGGTCCGGGGGTAGAGCAGCGAATACAGCAGCCGGGCCAGCTCGGCGTGACCGGCCAGGGGCCGGCCGAACGGGAGCCGGGCCCGCTGCCGGGCGCCGGGCCGCCCGAACGAGACGACCATCCCGTACCGGTCGAGCCGCTCCACCCGGGGCGCCTCCTCGGCCGGACCGGCAGCGAGGCCGAGTCGCTGGCGCAGGTAGTCGGCCATCCGGTCGGCGTGGTGGTCGGCGAGATCGGCGAGCAGTACCGCCTCGACCGGGTGCAGCGGATCGGGTTCCGCCTCGGCGTACGCCTCCGGGTCGATCCGGCGGAGGACGCCGGCGCGGTCCCAGCGGGCCTCGGCGACCTCGAACCGGAACAGCCGGAACCGGGTGCCGACGTCGAGCAGATCGCCGGTGGGCTCCACCGCGGCGAAGTCCAGCGCCGCGGCACGGGCCTCGTCGCCGTCCAGCTGCCGCACCCAACCGGAGACCAGCGCCCGGCCGAGCGAGGGCGCTCCGGCGGCGGGCGGCAGGTCGAGCACGTCGAGCACCACGGCGAGGGGACGGTCGTCGCCGGCGGCGCGCAGCGCGCCGGCGAGGTCGCTGACCACGGGCACCAGCAGCAGCACCCGCCCGTCGGTGTCGGTGACGTGGCGGACCTGGTGCAGGCCGGGCCAGCAGGCCAGGTGGACCAGGCCGGCCAGCCGGCCGGCGACGAGGGTCCGGACGATCTCCGCAGGGCTGGGCCGCATGACGCAACCTCCTTTGAGGTTAGCCTTACCTAACTCGAAGAGTAGGGCATCGGCCCAACCGCGTCTACCGGGTCTGCTCCAGCCACGAGGCGTAGAGCAGGCCGTAGACCGAATCCGGGTCGCGGATCAGCTCGTCGTGCGGGCCACGCTGCACGATCCGACCCCGGTCGACCACGATCACCTCGTCCGCGCCCTGCGCGGTGGAGAGCCGGTGCGCGATGGCGAGGGTGGTCCGGCCCCGGGTGACCGCGTCCAGGGTCCGCTGCAGTCGCACCTCGGTCGCCGGGTCGACCGCGCTGGTCGCCTCGTCGAGCACCAGCAGGTCCGGATCGGCCACGTACGCCCGGGCCAGCGCGACAAGTTGCCGCTCCCCCACGCTCAGCGCCTCACCGCGCTCCCCCACCCCGGTGGCCAGCCCGGCCGGCAGCCCGTCCAACCAGTCGGCCAGCCCCAGCTCGGTGAAGGCGGCGGTGAGCTGCTCGTCGGTCAGCTCCGGGCGGCCGAAGCGGACGTTGTCGGCGACCGTGGCGTCGAAGAGGAACCCGTCCTGCGGGACCATCACCACGCGCGAGCGCAGCGAGTCGAAGCGGACGTCGGTCAACGGCACCCCGGACAACAGCACCGCGCCCGCGCTCGGGTCCATCAGCCGGGTGAGCAGCTTGGCGAAGGTGGTCTTGCCGCTGCCGGTCTCACCGACCACCGCCACCCGGCTCTTCGCCGGGATCTCCAGGCTGATGTCGTGCAGCACGGTCGAGCCGCCCGGGTAGGCGAAGCGCACCCCGGCGAAGCGGATGTCCAGCGGGCCGGCCGGCAGCTCGCGCCCCTGCTGGCCCGGGTCGGCCACGTCCGGGGCCACGTCCAGCACGTCGAGTACGCGGCGCCAGCCGGCGATCGCGTTCTGCGCCTCGTTGAGCACCTCGGTGGCAATCTGCACCGGCTGGATGAAGAGCGTGACCAGGAACAGGAACGCGGTGACCTCGCCGATGGTCAGCGTCCGGTCGGCGCCGAGGAACACCCCGAGCACCACCACCCCGGCCAGCGCCAGCCCGGCGGCCAGCTCGCCGACGGAGCTGCCCACGATGCTGATCCGGATCGCCTTCTGCTGGGCCCGCCGCTGGCCGTCGATCGCCTCGTCCAGCCGCCGTGCGGTCCGCCCGGCGATGCCGTACGCCCGGATCACCGGCGCGCCGACCACGCTCTCCCCGACCGCCGCCAGCAACGCGCCGGTGCGCTGCCGGACCACCCCGTACGCCGCGGCGAGCCGGCGCTGGAGCAGCCGGATCACGAAGAGCGCCGGTACGAAGGCGGCGAAGACCACCAGGGTCAGCTGCCAGGAGTACGCCAGCATCACCGCAGTGGTGACCGCCAGCTGCCCGAGGTTGACCAGCAGGATCACCCCGCCCCACTGGAGGAACTGGGTGATCTGGTCGACGTCGCTGGTGACCCGGGAGACCAGCGAGCCGCGCCGCTCAGACTGCTGGTGCAGCATGGACAGGTCGTGCACGTGCCGGAACGCCCGCACCCGTACGCCGGCCAACGCCGTCTCGCTGACCGTGAACAGCCGACGCATCATCAAGTAACCACAGACGGTGGTCACCACCAGCACGGCGGCGGTGACCGCCACCACGGTGAACAGCGCGTCGAAATCGAGCCCGCCGACGATGCCCCGGTCGATGCCCTGCTGCACCGCCACCGGTACGGCCACCCGGCCGACCATGTAGACCAGCGCCAGGCCGAGCGTGCCGGCCAGCCCGACCCGCAGCTCCGGGGAGAGCGCCAGGCCGCGGCGCAGCGTACGCCAGGTCGACTCGACCCGCTCCGCCGACTCCGTCATAGCTCTGCCTCCAGGCCCGAGGCCAGTGGGGTGACCTCGTCGTAGGTACGCTGCCGGTCGTGGTCGACCTCGGCCTGCTCGTAGGCGGTGACCAGGTCGGCGTAACCGGGCACGGTGGCCAGCAGGGTCGAATGGGTGCCCCGGGCCACCACCCGGCCCCGCTCCAGGTAGATCACCTCGTCGGCGAGCGCGATGGTGGCCCGGCGGTACGCCACCACCAGGATCGACGCGCCCGGTCCGCCGTTCCCGGACGAGCGCAGCCCGGCCAGGATGGCGGCCTCCACCCGGGGGTCGACCGCGCTGGTCGCGTCGTCGAGCACCAGCAGACGGGGGCGTCCGGCCAGCGCCCGGGCCAGGGTGAGCCGCTGCCGCTGACCGCCGGAGAGCGAGGTGCCCCGCTCGCCGACCATGGTGTCCAGCCCGTCGGGCAGAGCGGCGACGAACCCGTCGGCCTCGGCCAGCCGCAACGCGGCCCAGACGGCCTCGTCGTCGACGCCCGGCCGGTCCAGCGAAACGTTGGCCCGGACGGTGTCGTCGAAGACGAACGGCACCTGCGCCACCAGCGCGGCGGTGGCCGCCAGCGAGTCCGCGGCCAGCTCGCGCACGTCCATCCCGTCGATGCCCACCGTGCCGGAGCGCGGATCCACCAGCCGGACCGCCAGCGCCGCGACGGTGGACTTGCCGGACCCGGTCGGCCCGACCAGGGCGACGGTCTTCCCGGCCGGGACGGTGAACCCGACCTCGCCGAGCACCTCGGCGCCGGGCAGGTGCGCCTCGGCCGGCTCGTAGGCGAAGTTGACGTCGGTGAAGGTGAGCGTGGCTGGCGCGGCCGCCGCCGGGTCCAGCCGGGTGTCGCCGTACGGCATCTCACCGGTGGCGTCGAGCACCTGGCGGACCCGGTCCCAGCCGGCGACGCTGCGCGGCAGTTCGGCCAGCACCCAGCCGATGGCCCGCACCGGGAAGGCCAGCACGGTGAACAGGAAGGCGACGCTGACCAGCTCGGCGACCGAGATGGCGCCCTCCCGCAGTCGGAACGCGCCGACCACCAGC
>NZ_JBFBAO010000197.1:0-12864 GCF_040682255.1 Micromonospora sp. NPDC051296
ATGACCCAACTGAACGGGCTCGTGGAGAGCCGGATGCGGTGAAAGCCGCACGTCCGGTTCGGGAGGCGGGCCGCAGAAACGGACCGGTCGAAAGATCAGCACCGCGCTGCGGCCCGACCTCACTACGGCGGGGCCGGCGCGGTCACCGCCCAGTTCCTCGCCGACCGGTACGGCCTCGACCTTGCCTGGTGGGCGTGTGCGCTGGTGGTGTGGGCGGTGGTCGCGGTGCTCGGGGTCGCGCGGATCGACCTCAACGGCCGGGTCCTCGCCGTGGTGCTCGTCGCCGAATGCGCCGTCGCCCTGATCTTCGACGCCGTCATGGTGACCCACCCGGCCGGCGGGACGGTCGCCTTCGACACCCTCGCCCCGTCGCACGTGTTCGCCGCCGGGATCGGCGCGGCGCTGGTCACCGCGATCACCGGGTTCGTCGGCTTCGAAGGCACCGTCGTGTTCAGTGAGGAGACCAAGGATCCCCGCCGCACCATCGCCCGCGCGACCTACATCGCGGTGGCCGTCACCGGCCTGCTGTACGGGCTCTCCGCCTGGGCGATGTCTGTGGCCACGGGCCCGGACCGCATCGTCGACGCCGCCCGTGCCGACGGGACCGATCTGATCTTCAACCTGGTGTCGCCCTACCTGAGCCAGAGTGTCGTCACCGTCGCCCGGGTCCTGTTCATCACCTCGCTGTTCGCCGCCCTGCTCAGCTTTCACCACACGGTGGCCCGGTACCTGTTCGCGCTCGGCCGGGAACGGGTGCTACCCGCCGTGTTCGGCCGCACCAGCCGCCGCACCGGAGCACCCAAGGTCGGCTCCCTCGTCCAGAGCGGCCTCGCGCTCGCCGTGCTCGTCGGCTACGCCCTCGCCGGGGCGGACCCGATCGTGCACCTGTTCTTCTGGATCACCGTCACCGGCGGCCTCGGCGTGCTGATCCTGATGACCGTCACCTCCGCCGCCGTCGTCGGCTTCTACCGCCGCATCACCCACACCGAAGGAGCCTGGCGCTCCCTCATTGCACCCCTGACCGCCACGCTCGCGCTCGGCGGAATCCTCACCGTCACGCTGCGCGAGTTCGACACCCTGCTCGGCGTCGCACCCGACTCCCCGCTGCGCTGGACGTTCCCCGCCGCGTACGCCGCCGTCGCGCTGCTCGGCATCGGGTGGGCGCTGCTGCTGCGTACCGCGAATCCGGAGATCTACCACGCCATCGGGCTCGGCGCGGACAGCGACACCGGCCCGCTGCGCGCCCCCGACACCGTCCGCCAACCAGCCTGACCATCCAGGAGATGCCGTGAACAAGAGCGTCACCGTCCGGCCCGCGACGCGCACCGACGCCGGCCCGCTGATCGCCGTACTCGCCGAAGCGTTCCACGAAGGGCCCCTCGCCGACTGGCTCATCCCCGATCCCGACGACCGCCGCACCGTCTACTACCGCTACTTCCGCGACGCCCTCCAGCACGGGCTGCAACACGGCGAGGTCTACACCACCGGCGACCAGTCCGCCGTCACCATCTGGTACCCCCGCCTCGAACCCGCCCCCGCCGACACCCGCCAGCGACTGGAAACGCTGGAGCGCATCGCCGGCCCCTACGCACCGAAGTTCGTGCTGCTGGAAGAGATGTTCGACGCCGCCCACCCCGACCAGCCACACCACTACCTCGCCTACGCCGCCGTCGACCCGGCCCGGCAGAACCGGGGCGTCGGTGCCGCCATGCTCACCCACCACCACCGTCGCCTTGACCAGCTCGGCCTGCCCGCGTATCTGGAAGCCAGCAACATGCGCAACCGGCGCCTCTACCTCCGCCACGACTACACCGCCGGCCTGACGATCGTCCTACCCAGCGGCGGGCCGACCATTTGGCGCATGTGGCGCGGCGCCCCCACCGGCACCGGGCGGACCCCGTTCCCACCGACGACGGCCCGCGAAGCCGCCCAGCGACGCGGGTGGCCGCGCTGACGTACTGATCCGGGTGCTCGTGCCGGGCGGCGGTCTAGGGTGCGTCGGTGCCGAAGCCGTCCAGCGAGGCGCGGTCGTCGAGCGTACGCAGCTCCTGGAAGACCGTGATGTGCAGGTCGGCCGGCGCGTCGAGACGGGCGTTCACCGAGTGCCAAGGGGTGGTGGTCGGCGGCGCCACCTGCGCGGCGCCCGCGGCGACCAGCCGGTCGGTGGTGGCGGCGGTGTCGTCCACCTCGAACGCCACCCGGATGTGCGGTGCGACCTGTCGGCCCACCTCGACGTCGTCGATCATCCGCTTCTGCGCCGGGTTGGCGATCTCCAGGGTGGCGCGCCCGGCGTCCAGGATCACCACGTGGGCGTCGTCGCCGCTGGAGAACGCCGCCTGCTCCGGCAGGCCGAGCACGTCGCGGTAGAACCGGACCGCCGCCTCGTAGTCGTCGGCCTCCACCACCAGCCGCAGCTGCCGTACCGGCGAGGCGGGTACCTCGGATGAACTCACTGCTGTCGACCTCCCGACCTGTCGTCCCGCGGCTCGGCCAGCAGAGCGGCGGCCGGCGCGGAGGAATCCAGGGCCAGGCTATCGACTCGCATATCTGCCGGCCCTACGCGGGACAACGGGAACCGTACGACGGTGACGGCACCCGGCCGGGAACTGGTTGTACGGTCCTGCGGCGAGCGGGGCAGAATCCCGACGCATGAGGGAGCGACCGGCCGGGCTGCGGGAATCCGAACTGATTGCGGCCTTGACCGAGGTTTGGGGCGTGGAGGTCCGCTCAGCCGAGTATCTCCCCGTGGGGGCGGGCAGCTACCACTGGTCCGTCGTCGATCAGCGGGGCACGGCACGGTTCGTCAAGGTCGACGACCTCGGCGTCGAGGATGCCGGGCGCGACGAGGCGTTCGACCGGCTCGGCGGGTCGTTCGCGACGGCGCTGGCGCTGCACCGGCACGCCGGGCTCGACTTCGTCGTGGCACCTATTCCGACGGTGACCGGCGCGGTGTTGTGGCGGCTCACCGCCCGATATGCCGTTTCGCTGTTCCCGCTGGTGACGGGCACCGTCGGGGGGTTCGGCCCGCACCGGGCCGAGGATCGGGCCGAGATGGTGGATCTGCTGACCGCCCTGCACCGGGCCACCCCGGCGGTCGTGGAGCGAGCGCCGCGCGCCGACCTGGCGCTGCCCGGCCGGGATCGGCTGCACGCGGCGCTGGACGACCTCGACCGCGAGTGGACCGGCGGCCCCTACGCCGAACGGACCCGTCGGCTGTTGTCGATCCATTCGAGCCACATCGAGCGGTTGCTGACCGATCTCGACCGGCTGGTCGACCAGGTACGGGCCACCGGGGCGGAATGGGTGCTCACCCACGGCGAGCCGCACCCGGGCAACGTCATGCGCACCCCGGCCGGGTTGCGACTGCTCGACTGGACCACCGTGCAGATCGCGCCACCGGAACGGGACCTGTGGCTGCTCACTCCCGCCATCGCCCGGATGCTCGGCGAGGAGCCGGTCGACGACGCCGATGACGTGGTCGCCCGCTACACCCGGGCCACCGGCCGGACCGTCACCCCGGCCGGGCTCGCGCTCTATCCGTTGTGGTGGAAGCTCGCCGACATCGCCATCTTCGTCGACGAGCTGCGCCGGCCGCACGGCACCGGCGAGGACATCACCGCGTCGTTGACCTATCTCACCGGCTATCTCGAATCCGGCCGGGACTGACCACGCTTTCCGCACCGAGGGTGACAGCGACACAGGAGAGCCACCCGGTCGGCTCTTGACCGTGGCACGTCGGCCGCTTAGCTTCATCGATCAGAAAGGTGTCTTAACTAATTTCGCCTCATCCCTCGTGGGAGTGTGCCGATGCGACCGTTCCGCCACCGCCGCCTCACCGCCCTCGTCGCCCTGACGACCCTGCTGATCACCGCCGCACCACCGGCCGCCGCGAGCGCCGGCGGTTCGCCTCGCGGCACCGGCTACCACAAGGTCGGCTACTTCACCCAGTGGGGCATCTACGGCCGGGCCTTCCCGGTCAAGAAGCTCGACACCTCCGGGGCGGCGAGCCGCCTCACCCACATCAACTACGCCTTCGGCAACGTCAGCGAGGACGGCCGCTGCTTTGTCGACGGCGGGCCGGGCGAGGGTGACGCCTGGGCCGACTACCAGCGTCCCGTCCCGGCCGAGGAGAGCGTCGACGGCGTCGCCGACGCCTGGGGCGAACCACTCAACGGCAACTTCGGGCAACTGGCCAAGCTCAAGGCCAAGCACCCCGGCCTGAAGGTGATGATCTCGCTGGGCGGGTGGAGCTGGTCGACGTACTTCTCCAACGCCGCCCTCACCGACGCCTCCCGCAAGGCGTTCGTCGCCTCCTGCATCGATCTCTACCTCAAGGGCAATCTGCCGAACCTGGACGGCGGCAGCGGCGGACCTGGCGCCGCCGCCGGCGTCTTCGACGGCATCGACCTCGACTGGGAGTGGCCGAACTGGCCGGGCGACGTGGGCAACGTTATCCGCCCGGAGGACAAGCAGAACTTCACCAAGCTGCTCGCCGAGTTCCGCAAGCAACTCGACGCGTACGGCCGCACGACCCGCAAGCACTACCCGCTGACCGCGTTCCTGCCCGCCAACCCGGGGGCCATGGACGCCGGATACGAGGGGCGCAAGATCTTCCAGTACCTCGACTTCGCCACCGTGCAGGGGTACGACTTCCACGGCACCTGGGAGCGGGTGACCAACCAGCAGTCGGCGCTGCGCGTTCCGGCCAAAGCACCGGACCGCCCGGACTTCTCCGTCGAGGTGGCGATCGACGGCTGGATCGCCCGCGGCGCGCCCCGCGGGAAGCTGGTCCTCGGCATCCCGTACTACGGGCAGGGCTGGACCGGAGTCACCGGCGGCGGCAACGGCCTGTTCCAGCCCGCCGCCGGGCCCGCGCCGGCGATCCACGCACCCGGGTACGAGGACTACAAGCAGCTCAAGACCCTGACCGGGAAGGGCTTCACCGTCCACCGCGACCTTCGCGCCGGACACGCCTGGCTGTTCGACGGCACGACCTTCTGGACGTACGACGACCCGGCGGTCGTGCTCCAGAAGATGCTGTACATCCGGCGGACCGGCCTCGGCGGGGCGATGGTCTGGTCGTTGGACGGTGACGACGACAACGCCACGCTGACCAGGACGATCAGCATCGGGCTCGCGACGCCGTAGCCGGACCTCGCACCGCCCCTGCCCGCCTACCCGGCAACCGCCACCGGCCCGCCGCCGAGGACTACTCACTCGGCGGCGGGCCGGTGGCCCGTGCGCGCCCGGGGGCCTGCGGTCATCGCCGGATCAGGTGCAGTTGCTGGGCGAGGAAGAGCAGGCTGACGGTGGTGACCAGGGCGGCGATGAGCCAACCGGCGGCCCGCAGCTGCCAGTGGATGCGGCTCTGCCCGACCAGTGCCGGGTTCCCGGCGGCGAGCGCGAGCATGATCAGTCCGAGCGGAGTGGCGATGCCACCGATCAAACTGGCCAGAAACAGCAGTTGGATGGGGCCGATGCCGCTGAGGGCGAGGGCAACGCCGGCGAGGGTCTGCGCCCCCACCACGGCGTAGAACCGAGGGGCTTGGCGGGGCGTGCGGTTCAGGCCGCGGGGCCAGCCGAAGGCACTGGCCGCGACGTATCCGCCGGCGGCCATGATCACCGGGACGGCGATGATCGCCGACGCGAGCAGCCCGACCGAGAACAGCACGCTGGCGTACGGCCCGGCCAGCGGGCGCAGGGCCTGGGCCGCCTGTTCCGCGGTGGTGACCTGCTGGTGGTGGGTGCCGAGGGTGGCGCCGCTGGCGACCAGGATGCACCAGAAGATGACCGCGGCCAGGCCGGCGCCGGTCAGCGCGTCGAGTTCGCGGGTCTTGAGCCGTTGACGTGAGCACGGTTCCTCGACCTGTTCCACCGTCTGCCACACGTACATGTAGCTGGTCAGCGTGGTGCCGAGGATGGCCAGGGTGCCGGCGAGGTGGGTCTCGGTGAACGAGATGGACGGGATCAGGCTGCCCCGGGCGACCGCGAGCCAGTCGGGGCGGGCCAGTATCGCCGCGGCACCGTAGGCGAGCAGGCCCAGCATCACCACCTTGAGGACCCGTTCGACCTCGTCGTACTTGCCGATCAGCAGCAGGGCCAGCGCACCGGCGGCGAAGACGGGTACCAGCCACCGCGAGTCGACCCCGGTCAACAGGCCGATCGCCGCCGCGCCGGCCGCGACGTCGGCCGCGATGGTCACCACGTTGACGCCGAGGATGGAGATCAGCAACAGGGTGCTGACCACCCGTCCGTAGCCGTCCAGGACCGCCTGCTGAAGGTCACGTCCCGACAGCACCCCGACCCGGGTGGCGAGGACCTGCACCACCGCCAACGCCGGCATCATGAGCAGCGTCAGCCAGGCCAACCCGAACATGGTGCTCGCCCCGACCACGACGAGCGTCGCGACCGTGGTCGGGTCGGTGTCCGCGGCACCGGACACCAGGCCCGGCCCCCACGACTGGAGCCGGAACCGCCGTTTACCCGCATCGGGACGCGCTGCGCCCCGACCGGTGCCGGACCGCGATGACGGCTCCCGAGTCATCCGTGGTCGCTCCGCAGCCCGCGTCGTCGAGGTGGGCGCACCGTCAAGCCCACCCGGCCGCGCGGTGCCTGCCACATCTGCTCATCCTCGCCCGACCCGGCGGAGCCGCTTCGCCACATGAACGACGCGGCGGGATTTCAGCAATCCGGGTGACCTCCGGCAGCCCCGCCAGGGTCACCGGTCTGGCGGGTGTTGGTCGAGCGGCTGCACGGGTTCTGCGGTGACGCCGTTACCGCGCGCTGCTGGAAAATAGTCTGGCGGCATGCGCCGGCTACGGATGTTGGCCAGTCGGACGCCGGCCGAACGGGAACGGTACGTCGACTTCCTGCGGGCGCTGGCCATCAGCCTCGTGGTGCTGGGGCACTGGACGGTCACCGTCGTCACCCGCGACGCGTCGGGGAACGTCTCCGGCTTCTCGGCGCTCACCGAACTGGTGTGGGCGCGCCCGCTCACCTGGCTGTTCCAGGTCATCCCGGTGTTCTTCCTGGTCGGCGGCTTCGCCAACGCCGCCTCGTTGACCAGCAGTCGGGCGCGTGGGGTCACCGCCACCCAGTGGCTGCTGGATCGCAGCGGCCGGCTGGTGCGTCCCACCACCGTCCTGCTGCTCGTCCTCGCGGCGGGTAGTCTGCTGGGACGGTTGGCCGGCGGCGACTCGGCCGAGATCCGGACCGTCGTGGGGTTCGCCACCATCCCGCTGTGGTTCCTCAGCGCCTACATCGCGGTGGTGGCACTCACCCCCGTCATGTATCGGTTGCACCGGCGCTTCGGGCTCGTCGTACCGCTCACCCTGGTGGTGCTCGTGGCCATCGGCGACGTCGGTCGACTCCTCGGCCACGGCCCGCTCTCCGGAGGGAACTTCCTCTTCGGCTGGCTGGTCATCCATCAGCTCGGTTTCGCCTGGTACGACGCGTACGCCGCGGAGAAGGACATCGGGTCGGCCGCCGGTGCGCAACAGCGGTCCGGGCTGCTGGCTCACCGGTTGCCGACGGGACGGCCGACGGCGCTGCTGCTGTTCCTGGTGGGTTTCGGCGCCCTGCTGCTGCTCACCATCGCCGGCCCATATCCGATCAGCATGATCACCGTTCCGGGCGAGCGGTTGGACAACTCGTCCCCGCCGAGCCTGGCACTTCTCGCCCTGGCCGCGGTTCAACTCGGGCTCATCCTGCTGTTCCGCCGGCCCGCCGAGCGGCTGCTCCGCCGTCCCCGTCCCTGGCAGGCGGTGATCGCGGTGAACGCCGTCGTCCTCACCGTCTTCCTCTGGCACCTCAGCGCGGTGGTGGTGCTCGTCGGCGTGTTGAACACCGTGCACTGGCTGCCGCCCGCGTCGGTCGGAACCGGAAGCTGGTGGGCCTGGCGGGTGCCCTGGTTGGTCGCGTTGGCGGTGATCCTGACCGTCCTCGTCGCGATCTTCGGGCCGATCGAGGCCCGCACCGGCCATCCGACCTCCGGCCAGCGACCCGACCAGGCCGTCACGTGGCCAGCGCCGCGTCTCCGTACGGTCCTGGCGATCACCGGGTACGCGTGCCTGGTGGCCGGCTTGCTGATCAACAGCATGGTGCGGATGTCCGCACCGGAGCCGCTGGGACTGCCGCCCGGCGCGCTGGCCGCCTATCTGGTCGGTGCCGGAATCCTGCGGCTGCTCAGATCCCCTCCCCGCTGGCTGCGCCGCAGTGAGCAGGCGCACCACCCCTAAAGCATCCTAGGACAAATGGTGGCGGCGTCGCCGGCAGCCGGAGCGGGAGTCGAACCCGCCGAGCCGTGGTCTGCGAACGCGGGGAGCGTCACGGTCACGACGAGTCCGCCGCCGTCGCGGGGCACGGCGTCCACCCCGCCGCCGTGGTTGCCTACGACCGAGCGGACGATCGACAGCCCGAGGCCCGCTCCCCGGCCGGTGACCTGACGGTTGCCGGCCCGCCGGTGGAACGGTTCGAACAGCGCCGGCACCTCGTGCGGCTGGATCGACTGGCCGGTGTTGGTCACCTCGACCTGCACCCGCCCGCCGGCGACGGCCCGGCTGGTCACCCGCACCCAGCCCGCCGGTCCCCGGTTGTGCCGGATGCCGTTCTCCACGAGGTTGTGCACGACCCGCTCGATGAGCAGCGCGTTCCCGCTCGTGACGGCCTCCGCGGCGGCCTGCTGGACGGTCACGCCGGCCGCGGCCGCCTCGGCCCGGGTCATCGCGACGACGTGGGTCACCACGTCGGCCAGGTCGACCGGCCGCGGGTCGACGACCTCGTTCTCCGAGGTGGCGAGGACGAGCAGTCCGTCGATGAGGTTCTCGTGGCGGGCGTGGATGTCGAGCAGGCTGTCACCGAGCTGCCGGACGTCGGCGGAGGCGGCCTTCCGGTTCATCGCGATCTCGACGAGGGCCCGGCTCAGCGTCAACGGCGTACGCAGCTCGTGGGAGGCGTTGGCGATGAACCGCCGCTGCCCCTCGAACGAGCGGTCGAGCCGGCCGATCATGGCGTCGAACGTGTCGGCCAGGTCCTTGACCTCGTCGTGCCGGCCCCGCAGGGCGATCCGCTCGTGCAGGACCCGGTCGGCTGCGGGTGCCTGCGCGATCCGCCGGGCGGTCTCGGTGACCCGGTGCAGCGGGCTCAGCACCCGCCCGGCGATCAGCCAGCCGAAGCCCGCCGCCGCGAGTCCGACCACTCCGAGCGCTGTCCCGCCCTGGGTGAGCATCGAGGTGGTGGCCGCGTCGTGGAGCTGCTGCTGCTGCTCGCGCATCCACTTCTCGACGTCGTCGATGGCGACGGGCTGCCCGTCGCGGAAGACCACGTCGTTCTGTCGCGCCGTGGCGTCGGAGCCGGTGTCGGGCGACGGTCGCTGCGCGACGACCTTCACCGTCGAACGGTTGATCTGCTGGTTGAACAGCACGTAGGTGGCGCCGAGCAGCACCACCCCGGCGACCAGGAACAGGGCGCTGTAGACGAGCGTCAGTCGGGCCCGGAGCGTGACCCGTCGCGGCAGCGCGAGCCGGGTGCGCCGGGGCCGCATCGGGTATGTCCTCGGCATCACGGGATCCGGTAGCCGACCGCGGTCACCGTCTCGACGACCGGTGGGTCACCGAGCTTGCGGCGCAGCTTGAGGATCGCCAGCCGGACGGCCGGGGTGAACGGGTCGGCGTGTTCGTCCCACACCTTCTCCAGCAGGAACTCGGCCGACACCGGCGCACCGTCGGCACGGAGCAGCTCGGCGAGGATCGCGAACTCCTTTTTGGACAGGGGGACGTACCTGCCGTCGCGGAACGCCTCGTGCCGGTTGGTGTCGAGCGTGATGCCGGCGCGACGCAGCACCGGCGGGGTCGGTGGTCGGGAGCGCCGGCCGAGCGACCTGACCCGGGCGGCCAGTTCGACGAACGCGAAGGGCTTGGTGAGGTAGTCGTCGGCGCCGAGGGAGAGCCCGGCGACCCGGTCGGTCACCTCGGCCGCCGCGGTGAGCATCAGCACCCGGGCGGCAGCGCCCGCCTCGACCATCCGGCCGCAGACCTCGTCGCCGGCGATCCCGGGCAGATTCCGGTCGAGCACCACCACGTCGTAGTCGTTGACCGAGAGCCGTTCCAGCGCGCCCTCGCCGTCGTGCGCGACGTCGACCGCGTGGGTCTCCTCGCGCAGCCACTCGGCGATCGCGTCCGCGAGGATCGGCTCGTCCTCCACCACCAGCACCCGCATGGTCGACATCATGGCCAGTCCGGCTGTTTCTTTCCTGTTAATGATCGACTTCTGGTGGTGCCGGCGCTTCGGGTAAACGCCCGGGAAACAGGCGTCCCGGTTGGCTCGCTCCTGAACCGGTCGAACCGTTCGACCGCGAACAGGAAGAGAAACCGATGGCACGAGGGTTCAAACGCGCCGCTGTCGCCGTACTCCCGGGGCTTGTCCTGGCTCTGGCCGGGTGCGGGTCGGACGGTGACGGTCCGGCGGTGGCCTCCGTCGACGCGTCCGGCGGCGACCGCCCGTCCGCGAGCGCTGCCGCGGTCGGCCCGGACGAGATGGGCGTGAGGTTCGCGCAGTGCCTGCGGGAGCACGGCCTCGACATTCCCGACCCCGAGCCGGGCAAGGGAGTCCGGTTCCGGTTCGACCAGAGCGTCGGCCGGGAGAAGGTCGAGCAGGCGATGGAGGCGTGCCGGGAGTTCAACCCGCAGGCCAACCGCTCCCCGGAGCAGGACGCGCAGATGGCCGAGCGGGGCCGGCTGTTCGCCGGCTGCATGCGGGAGAATGGCGTCGAGGCGTTCCCCGACCCCGATCCGGGACAGCCGGGCATCCGGATCACCCCGGAGATCGGCGACGACCCGGACTTCCCGGCCGCACAGCAGAAGTGCGAGAGCCTGCTGTCCGCAACCGCGCCGGGGCAGCGGTGATGCGTCGGATCCTGGCGGGTGCGGCGGCCCTCGTGGCAACCGGGGCCAGCGCCGCGGTCGTCCTCACCATGGCCGACCGTGGCGCGGCCACCGACGGCAACGGCCCGGCGCAGCCGCCCGGCACGGCCGTGGTGACCCGCGAGACGCTCACCGACACCGCGACCTTCGACGGCGAACTGGGTTTCGGGCCGACCACGACCGTGACGGCCCGGACGCCGGGAACCGTCACCTACGCCCCCGACGGCGGCAGCCTGGTCAGCCGGGGCAAGCCGCTGGTCAAGGTCGACAACCGGCCGGTGATCGTCATGTACGGCACGATGCCCGCCTACCGGTCGTTGCGCGCGGGCGACGACGGCCCGGACGTGGCCCAACTGGAGCGCAACCTCAAGGCGCTGGGATACCAGGGCTTCACCGTCGACGACAGCTACACCGGGGCGACCGCGGCGGCGGTACGCGCGTGGCAGGAGGACCTGGGGCTGGCCCGGACCGGCGTGGTGGAGTTGGGCACGGTGGTGTTCACGCCCGGAACCGTCCGCGTCGACAGCATCCAGGCCGCGCTCGGCGAGGTCGTCGGGCCCGGGCAGGCCATGCTCTCCTACACCGGCACCGGCCGCGCCGTCTCGGTCGACCTTCGGCCGGCCGACCAGCGCCTCGCCGCCAAGGACGTCACGGTCGGGGTCACGCTGCCCGACGGCGCGTCCGTCCCGGGGCGGGTCACCGACGTCAGCACGGTCATCACGCCCGGGGCGCAGGGCCAGGACCCGACGACCACCATCGAGGTCACCGTGGAGCTGCCGGATGCCGAGGCCGCCGCGGCGTACGGCTTCGCGTCGGTCGGCGTGACGTTCACCGCCGACAAGCGCGAGAACGTGCTCACCGTTCCGATCGCGGCCCTGCTCGCGTTGCGGGAAGGCGGGTTCGGCGTCGAGGTCGTCGACGGCGACGAGAGGCGCTACGTGCCGGTGCAGACCGAGCTCTTCTCCGGCGGCCGGGTCGAGGTCACCGGCGACGGCATCGCCGAGGGCATGACCGTCGGGATGCCGAAGTGATCGCGCTGACCGAGGTGACGAAGCGCTATCCCGGCGGAGTGGCCGCGCTCGGTGGGGTGTCACTGCGCGTGGCGGCCGGTGAGCTGGTGGCGATCGTCGGACCCTCCGGGTCCGGGAAATCCACCATGCTCAACCTGATCGGGACCCTCGACCGTCCGACGTCCGGCACGGTTCGGATAGCCGGGTACGACATAGCCGACCTCGACGACCGTCAGCTCTCCGCGTTGCGGGCGACCCGGATCGGCTTCGTGTTCCAGCAGTTCCATCTCGCGGCGGGGACGTCCGCGGTGGACAACGTCGCGGACGGGCTGCTCTACTCCGGCCTGCCACTCGGCGAGCGGCGACGTCGGGCGCGGGCGGCGCTCGACCGGGTGGGGCTCGGGCACCGGGGCACCCACCGGCCGCACGAGTTGTCCGGCGGCGAACGGCAGCGGGTCGCGATCGCCCGGGCGGTGGTGGGCGAACCGCCGTTGCTGCTCGCCGACGAGCCGACCGGCGCGCTCGACACGGCCTCCGGCGCCGGCGTGATGGAACTGCTGCGCGGCCTGCACGCGGGCGGGACCACCGTCGTGATCATCACCCACGACCGGGAGATCGCGGCCGCACTGCCGCGCCAGGTCATGATGCGCGACGGGCGGGTGGTGTCATCATGACCGGGACCTCCGGGTCGCGGCAGCCCCGGCTGCGGCCCGCTCGGCTGCGGCCCCGCGACGTGGTCCGGGTCGGCGCGGTCGGCCTGCGTACCCGGCCCACCCGTGCGTTCCTGTCCGCGCTCGGCATCGCGATCGGGATCGCGGCGATGGTCGCGGTTGTCGGCATCTCGTCGTCGTCCCGCGCGGACCTCGACCGCACCATCGACGCCCTCGGCACCAACCTGTTGACGGTCTCGCCCGGCACCACGTTCACCGGGGACG
>NZ_JBFBAO010000198.1:0-12853 GCF_040682255.1 Micromonospora sp. NPDC051296
CTCGCCGAGTTCTTCTCCCCCGCCGACGTGGCCGCCGACGACGCGTTGCAGGCCGAGCTGGCCGCGCTGCGCGAGGACCTCGCGCCGGCCTGGCTGACCGAGCCGCTGCCGGTGGAGGAGACCGCCGCGCGCTACGTCCGGCCCGAGCTGCAAACGGTCTTCGTGGACCTGGTACGCGGCTCGGTCGCCGACTACTTGGCCCGCTTCGACTTCCGCTCCGAGCTGCTGGTCAGCATGTACGCGGTCACCGACGGCCTGTCCGGTCTCAACGCCGGCCCGGACGACCCCGGCACCGGGCACAACTTCCTGGTGCACAACATGTGCCGGCTGCCCGGCTCGGGCGGTACCTGGATGATCGCCGAGGGCGGCATGGGTACGGTGTCGCGCACCTTCGCCGACGCGGCCCGCGCCTCCGGCGCCCGGATCGTCACCGGCGCGCCCGTCACCGCGATCACTCTGGACGGCGGCGCGGCCAGCGGGGTGGTGCTCGCCGACGGCCGGGAAGTCACCGCCTCCGTGGTGCTCGGCGCCTGCGACCCGTACCGGCTGATGGGGCTGCTGCCCGACGGCGCGCTGCCGACCACGCTGGCCGACCGGATGGCGGCGGTCCGGCGCACCGGCACCACGCTCAAGCTCAACCTGGCGCTGCGCGGCCTGCCCCGCTTCTCCTGCCTGCCCGAGGGCGCGCCGAGCCCGTTCGGCTCGACCATCCACCTGCTGCCCGGCTCGGCGTCGCTGACCGGTGGTGGGGGCGAGCCGCCGATGGCGGCGCTGCGCGCCATGTGGGCCGACGTGCAGGCCGGGCGGCTGCCGGCGGAGCCGACCATCGAGTGGTACCTGCACACCACCGTCGACCCGTCGCTGGCCGACCCGTCCGGACACCACTCGTCGGCGCTGTTCGTCCAGTCGGTGCCGTACGAGCTGGCCGGCACCACCTGGGACGCGGCGCTGCCCGGCTACGTCGAGAAGCTGGTGGAGATCTGCGAGCGGTACGCCCCGGGCACCGGTGACCTGATCGCCGACGCGGTGCCGCTGACGCCGCCCGGCATCGAGGCGCACTTCGGCATCACCGGCGGGCACATCCACCACGTCGACAACACCGTCTCGTTCGCCGACCGGATGCCGTACGCCACCGGCGTCGACGGGGTGTACGCGGGCAGCGCCGGCTGCCACCCGGCCGGCAGCGTGATCGGCGCCGCCGGCCACAACGCCGCCCAGCGCATCCTCGCCGACCTCGGCCGCTGAGGGGTAAGGAAGGGCCCCTTATTAACGCCTGGCGTACTAAAAGGGGCCCTTCTTAACAGCGGGCACGGGCGTCAGTCGGTCGGCTGGGCGATCGCCGGGGCCGGGGCCTCCTCGCCGACGCGGTGCGCCCGGACCTTGTGGCCGACACTGGTCAGGCACCGGCCGCTGGGCAGGTCGAACCGCCAGCCGTGCAGCTGGCAGGTGAGCTGGTCGCCGTCGACGATGCCGAACCGGCTCAGGTCCGCCTTCAGGTGCGGGCAGCGCCGCTGCACCACCCAGTCGCCCAGGGTGATGTCCTCGGCGTCGACGGCCCGCTCGTGCTCGTCGTACCAACCCTCCGCGTACTGGAGGCGCTCCGTGGAGAGGCACTTGAAAAAGGCGTACACGAACTCGTTGTACTGCCCGATCCGGGCGGCGGAGAACCGGCAGGACAGGAAGAGCGAGTTGACCCAGTCCACCTCGCCGATGTGCAGCAGGTGCTCCACCAGCGCCCGCTCGGTACGGAACCGGTAGCGCACCTTCTCGTCCGCGTACGGCCGCACCTGCTTGCCCGGGAAGTCCACCACGATCGACTCGACGCTCTCCCCGTCGTAGCCGACCAGGTCGAACCGGACCGGGCCGCCCACACCCTTGGCCAGGTAGATCGACTCGTCCAGCAGCGGCTCGACCCGCCGCTTCATCTCCTTGAGCACGTCGACCTCGGGGTGCCGCCAGGACGCCTTCTCCGCCTCGATGACCGGCCGCTTGCGCTCGCGCATCTCCTCAAGGTGGGCGACCTTGTTGGCGAAGAACTCCTCGATCGGCTGCGGGTGGGTGGTGGTCGCCCCCTCGGTGGTGACCTCCGCGACGCTGCCCGGCAGCAGCACGATGCCGTTGCTGCCGCCGACCTTGGCGTACTCGGCCAGGAAGACCGACTGGTCGGGGAAGATGTTCCCCTCGTCGTCGAAGATGTCGTTGAACTGCCACAGCTCGTCGTCGAGGAAGCAGGGCGGGCCGGCGATCGGAAAGACGTGGTCGGCCTTCAGGTCGTCGATGTAGCGCCAGGTGCGGTCGAACTGACGGTCCCGCTTCTGCTTGCCGAACGCGGTCTTCGCCGCCTGCGGCAGCTCGTAGACCATCGGATACCAGATCGCCCCGGAGAACTGCAGCATGTGCGCGTGCACGTGGCCCAGCTCGGCGAAGACGCTCAGGTCGGTCGGGCGGGCGTCGTTCTGGTTGAGCAGCCGGACCCCGTCGTACTCCACCCAGAGCGAGGAGTCACCGATCGGGCCGTCGGTCGGGCTGGTCAGCGCCTGGATCATGACCTTGAGGCCACCGTCCAGCTCGATGATCTCCTCGTTGCGGGTCTTCAGGAACTTCGTGAAGCCCAGCTCGCGGAACTCGTCCTCCATCTCCGAGGTGGGGAACTCGGGCAGCAGCACGGTCGCCTTCTTCGACACGTACCGCTTCAGGTGGGCCGCGTCGAAGTGGTCCCGGTGCAGGTGGGAGACGTACAGATAGTCGACGTCGCCGAGGGCCTCCCAGTCGAGCTGGGAATTGTCGGGGAACGGGAACCAGGAGGCGAAGTAGGCCGGGTTGACCCACGGGTCGCACAGGATGCTGCCCGCGGCAGTGTCGATCCGCATGCTCGCGTGCCCGGTACCGGTCACTCGCACCGCAGTTCCCCCTCAAAAAAGACAGACAAAGGCGTACGTCAGAACGCTACCGGAGGCAGTCTGGTCTACGCCCCGCGACGCCGCCATACCCGCCCGCCCCGCCGGGACGGGCCGAAGGTCCCGGGTCGGTGGACCCGGCCCGGCCAGGCAGGTCCGCCCCGCCGCAGGTCCCTGCGTGGGGGACGTGCCAGACTAGCCGGAGATCCGAACGCGAGGAAGGACCGACAGTGGCGGGAAGCGAGCCGGTAACTTCGCCAGACCAGCACAAGCCCGGGCACCGGAAGGCCGGGCGGATCGGTGCGGTACTCACCGCGCTCGTGCTGCTGGCAATGCTCTGCGGCAACCACGAGGGCAGGGTCGAGGACATCTGGCTGATCGGCCTGGCCGCGCTCCTGCTGCTCATCGTGATCGGCGACGTGGTGCTGCGCCGCAACGGCCTGCGCTCCTGATCTGACACGCGCGAGTGCCCGCCCCCGATCCCGGGAGCGGGCCCTCGTCGTCGTGGTGTCTCAGCGGCCGAAGAGGATGTCCTGGACGTTCTTCAGCGCGGCGTCGACCTCGGCCTCGAAGTAACCACCCTGCACCAGCCCGAAGCGCAGCGTGTCCAGGTCCTTCGGGTTCACCGGCATCTGGTTACGCCCGGCCATCCCGCCGAGCAGGCTCTCGAAGAACCGGTCCACCTGGTCGGGGTCGTACCCGCTGCCGAACCGGCGGACCTGGAAACTACGCCGGATCTGGTCCACCCGGTAGAGGTCGCTGCCAGGCGGACCGGCCATCGGCGGTCCGCCCATCGACGGCCCGGCCATCGCCGGCGGGCCCGCCATCGGCGGGGGCCCGCCCATCGGTGGCCCACCGAGCGCCTGCTGCGGCATACCGGGCGGTCCCGCAGGGCCGCGGCGCGGATCCCGGTCCGGCAGGGCCCGCATCTCCGTGGTCATGTCGGCGCGACCACGCCGGCCCGCCTCGAAGCCGTCGAAGCGCTGCTCGTCCGGCGGGCCGTAGCCGCCCGGCCCATCCGGAGGCCCGTAGCCGCCCGGACCGGCGGGCAGGCCCCGCGGCGGTGGGCCGCCGTGACCCATCGGGCCACCGGGCGGACCCATCGGTCCGCCGGGGCCACGCGGCGCGTCGTACCCGCCGCGGGGGGCGTCGTACCCACCGGCGAAGGCGCCGGTCGGCTCGTCGTAGCGGCCGTAGGGCGGGCCGGCCTGCGCCGGCATCGGCCGGGGCGGCATCGGCGGCTGCGGCACCGGGGACATACCACGGCCGTCGCGCATCGGCGGGCCCATCCGGTCCGGCGGACCCATCCGGGGGTCGCCGCCGGCCCGGCCGGCGCTGCCGCGCTCCTCCAGCTCGGCCAGCTGCCGCTCGACCCGGTCGAGGTGCAGGTCGACCTGCCACTCGTCGTAGCCGTTGAAGCGAACCCGGAAGACGACGTCGTGGACCTCCTGCGAGGCCACCGGGGCTCCGACCGGCTGACCCGCCAGGGTCGCCTCGACCCGGTCCAGGAAGGCGTCCACCTCGTCAACCTTGTATCCCCGGCGGAGCGCCTTACGCCGGAAACGCTGACCCTGACTCGCCACTATGTCTCCTGGTCTCGTTCGCCACGCCCGGTCACGCCGACATCTCCCCGACCGGGTCGGTGCCACTGTCCTCCGCGGCGGCCAGCTGCCCACACGCTCCGTCGATCTCGCGACCTCGGGTGTCCCGCACCGTGGTAGACACCCCGGCGTCGCGCAACCGCCGGACGAACTCCCGCTCGACCGGCTTCGGGCTCGCGTCCCAGCGGCTGCCCGGAGTCGGGTTGAGCGGGATCAAGTTCACATG
This sequence comes from Micromonospora sp. NPDC051296, assembly GCF_040682255.1. NCBI lineage: Bacteria > Bacillati > Actinomycetota > Actinomycetes > Micromonosporales > Micromonosporaceae > Micromonospora > Micromonospora sp. NPDC051296. The sequence goes on from NZ_JBFBAO010000198.1 coordinate 4,725, forward strand.
GGCCAGCTTGCCGGCCAGCAGCCGGCCGAGCAGATCGGCTCGCCACGGCTGGTCGTTCACGTCCTTGATCATCGCGTATTCGATCGACACACGACGCCCCGTGCGAGTCGCGTAGGCCCAGGCTGCGTCCAGCACCTCGGACACCTTCCAGCGCTGGTTGACCGGCACGAGTTCGTCGCGCAGCTCATCATCGGGGGCGTGCAGCGACAGCGCAAGAGTCACCGAGAGGTCTTCGCTGGCCAGTCGGTGGATGGCCGGCACCAGCCCGACCGTGGACACGGTGACGTGCCGCTGGGACAGACCGAGGCCCTCCGGGGCCGGTGCGACCAGCCGACGGATCGCGGCGACCACCCGGTTGTAGTTCGCCAGCGGCTCCCCCATGCCCATGAAGACCACGTGTGACAGCCTCGGCGGCGACCCCGACACCGCGCCGGAGGCGGCCACGCCGGCCAGGTAGACCGCCTGGTCCACGATCTCCGCGGTGGAGAGGTTGCGGGTCAGACCGGCCTGGCCGGTCGCGCAGAACGGGCACGCCATCCCGCAACCGGCCTGGCTGGAGATGCAGACGGTGACCCGGTCCGGGTAGCCCATCAACACGCTCTCCACCAGCGACCCGTCGTGCAGCCGCCAGAGCGCCTTGCGGGTCGCGCCGTCGTCGCAGGCCAGCTCCCGTACCGGGGTGAGCAGCCGGGGCAGCAGCTGGTCGGCCAGGCGCTCCCGGGACGTCGCCGGCAGGTCGGTCATCTGCGCCGGGTCGCGCACCAGTCGGCCGAAGTAGTGGGTGGAGATCTGCCGGGCCCGGAAGGCCGGCTCTCCGAGCCCGGTGACCAGGGCTTTCCGGCCGGCCAGGTCGAGGTCGGCGAGGTGCTGTGGGGGCATTGCCGCCCGGCGCGCGCCGGGCGCGTCCGGGTCGACCGGGATCATGGGCAGGCTCGTCATGGCCTGTCCAGTCTGGCACGCCCAGCTCGGAACGTACCCGTCCGGAGGTGGCGGATCCGCTCTGGCCGCCTCCGCGACCCGGATGCGCCGGCGTGATCCATGCCTCAGTTCACCGCCGGTACGAAGACCACGAGCAGCAGGTACCCGGTCGGTACGGCGAACAGGACCGAGTCGAGCCGGTCCATCAGTCCGCCGTGCCCGGGCAGCAGGTTGCTCATGTCCTTCACGCCGAGATCCCGCTTGATCATGGATTCGGCGAGGTCGCCGAGGACCGCCGCGGCCGAGACCGCCACCCCGAACACGGCACCCCACCAGGGGGCCACGTCGAACAGCAGCCAGAGCAGCACGGCGCTGCCCAGCGCCGCGGCGCCGACCGAGCCGGCGAGGCCCTCCCAGGACTTCTTCGGGCTGATCGTCGGCGCCATCGGATGCTTGCCGAAGTTGGCGCCGGCCGCGTACCCGCCGGTGTCGGAGAGCACCACGGCGACCAGGGTCACCAGCACCCGCAGGTCCCCGTCCGGGGACGCCGCGAGCAGGGCGGCGAAGCCGCCGAGGAAGGGTACGTACACCGCGATCAGGGCGGCGGCGGTCATGTCCCGCCGGAGACCGGCCAGGCCGTCGCCGAGCCGCCAGACCAGCGCGCCCGCGACAGTGACCAGCAGGCCCAGCATGAGCGCGTCCAGGCCGGCGAACCAGGCCAGGGTGACGGTGAGCACCCCACCCGCGATCAGCGGCACCAGCGGCACCTCGGCGCCACCGCGGCGTACCGCCCGGGACATCTCCCAGATACCCACGCCGAAGGCCACGACGATCACCAGCAGGAACGCCAGGGGGTAGAGGAACAGTGGCAGCAGAACCGCCGCGCCCAGGCCCACGCCGACCGAGATGGCCGCCGGCAGGTTTCGCCCGGCCCGGCCCGCCGCCTGCTGGGTGGCCGGCCGACCGGCACCCGCCCGCCGCCGGCCACGGTGGCGCCGGCCCGGCGAGGGCTCGGCGTCGGGTTCCGCGGCCTCCTCGGCCGGTACCGGGGCCAGTTGGGTGGTCGGCGCGTCGTCGTGGTCTCGGCCGTCGCCGACCCGCACCGGCGCCAGCTGCGCCGTGGGAGCGTCCTCGTGGTCCAGGTCGCGGCGCCCGTTCGCCCCGGTCGGGGAGCGGTCCCGACCGCCGTCGTAGGGGCCACGCCGGTCCCGGTCGTCGTCGTACGGCTCGTGCGGGTCCCGGTCGCGGTCAGGTGGGCCATACAGGTCCCGGTCGCGGTCGTACGGACCGTGCAGTTCCCGGTCGTCGTACGGACCACGCACGTCCCGGTCGTCGTACGGATCAGGCAGGTCCCGGTCGTCGTACGGTCCGCGCCGGCCGCCGAACCCTGCATCGGGCGGGCCGCCCCGGTCCTCCGGGTGTCGGGCGTACGGGCGGTCGGCCTGCGGTCGAAGGTGGCTACGCGGCTCGGCGTACAGCTCAGGGCCGGAGTGCGAGTCCCGGGCCCACCGGCCGGGTTCGACGTCCGGTTCCGGCCAGGGCAGCGGGGCGGGCCGGTCCGGGCGGTCCCAGCCGCGGGCCTCGGCGCCACCGTAGGGGTCGAGGTGGGACATCACGCACCGGACGAGAGCGGTACGAGATCCACCACTTGACGCACAGCCACTACCATCCCCTACCCGCGCGAGGCGCTCCGTCTGATTTGCCGGCCCGTCGGCTTGCCGATCCCCACCGTTCATCGCCGGGTCGCCGGGAATCGTGCCGAGCCTACTGCACCCGCCCGCCCGGTAGGACGTACCAGTACCCACCCACTGCCGCGTTGATCATGAAGTTGTAGCCATGACACGCCGTTGACGCGGGCAATGACTTCATGATCAACGCGGGCGGCTGAAGGGGGTACGGGGGCCGGGTGAGGGTGGAGGGTCAGACCTCCAGCAGCTCGGCTTCCTTGTGCTTGACCAACTCGTCGACGTGCGCCACGTACCGCTGGGTCAGGTCGTCCAGCTCCTTCTCCGCGCGGCGGCCGTCATCCTCGCCGACCTCGCCGTCCTTGACGAGCCGGTCCAGCTCTTCCTTGCCCTTGCGGCGGATGTTGCGGATGGCGACCTTGGCTTCCTCACCCTTGTGCCGGGCGACCTTGATCATGTCGCGGCGGCGCTCCTCGGTCATCTGCGGGAGCAGGATGCGCAGCTGGTTGCCCTCGTTGTTCGGGTTGACCCCGAGGTCCGAGTCGCGGATCGCCTTTTCCATGGCGTTGATCTGCGAGTTGTCGTACGGCTTGATGATGGCCATCCGCGGCTCGGGGATGCCCACCGACGCCATCTGGGTCAGCGGCGTCGGGCTGCCGTAGTAGTCAATGATGATCTTGGAGAACATGGCCGGAGTGGCGCGACCGGTGCGAATGGCGCCGAACTCCTCCTTGGCGTGCTCGACCGCACGCTCCATCTTCTCCTCGGCCTCGAGGAGGGTGTCGTCGATCACCGGTCTCCTCGCCTCCTTCTTGTGCTCGTCGTGGGCTTGTCGGGTCACCGGGACCGCCGAGGTCACCGTCGGCGGTCAGCTCAGGTGGTGATCAGCGTGCCGATCTTCTCGCCGCCCACCGCCCGGACGATGGTGTCGTCGCCCTGCGCGCCGAAGACCAGCATCGGCAGGCCGTTCTCCATGCAGAGGCTGAAGGCGGCCGCGTCGGCGACCCGGAGGTTGCGGCGCAGCACCTCGGAGAAGGTGATCGAGTCGAACTTGCTGGCGCTCGGGTCGATCCGGGGGTCGGCCGTGTAGACGCCGTCGACGCCGTTCTTGCTCATCAACACCACGTCCGCGTGGATCTCCAACGCGCGCTGGGCGGCCACCGTGTCGGTGGAGAAGTAGGGCATGCCCGCCCCGGCACCGAAGATGACCACGCGGCCCTTCTCCAGGTGCCGGATCGCCCGCAGCGGAATATAGGGCTCGGCGACCTGCGCCATCGTGATGGCGCTCTGCACCCGGGTCTCGATGCCCTCCTTCTCCAGGAAGTCCTGGAGGGCGAGGCAGTTCATCACGGTGCCGAGCATGCCCATGTAATCCGCCCGGGCCCGGTCCATGCCCCGCTTCTGCAGTTCCGCGCCGCGGAAGAAGTTGCCGCCGCCGACCACCACGGAGACCTGGACACCGCGGCGCACCACGGTGGCGATCTGCCGGGCGATGGCCTGGACGACGTCCGGGTCGACGCCGATCGCGCCGCCGCCGAACACCTCGCCGGAGAGCTTCAGCACCACCCGCCGGGCCCGGCCGGGCGGCGGTGCCGTCGGATCGTCCGCCGCCAGCGTCCGGTCACTCACAACCTGCGTCATCCGCCCGTCCTTCCCCCACTGCCGCGCCCGGGTGCGCGTACCTGCCGTTGCCGACCTTATGGGACGAGGAGGCCGCGGTGCCTGTCGCGTACACCGGCGGCCTCCTCGTCTCGTCGTTGCTCAGCCCACGGGCGCGGCGCGCCCGGCAGGCGGCTCAGGCCTGGCCGACCTCGAACCGCACGAAGCGGGTGACCTCGATGCCGGCCTCCGCCAGCACCTGCTTCACCGTCTTCTTGTTGTCGGTGACCGACGACTGCTCCAGCAGGACGAAGTCCTTGAAGAAGGAGTTCACCCGACCCTCGACGATCTTCGGCAGCGCCGCCTCGGGCTTGTTCTCCTCGCGGGCGGTCTGCTCGGCGATGCGCCGCTCGGACTCGACGACCTCGGCCGGCACCTCGTCCCGGGTGAGGTACTGCGGACGCATCGCGGCGATCTGCATGGCCGCGCCGCGCGCGTCGGCGTCGCCCGCCTCGTCGGTCTTGCCGGCGTACTGCACAAGCACGCCGACCGCCGGGGGCAGGTCCTGGGCCTTGCGGTGCAGGTAGACCGCGACGGTGCCGTCGAGCTTGACGAACCGGTTCAGCACCAGCTTCTCGCCGATCTTGGCGGACTGCTCCTGGACCACGTCGGCGACCGTACGACCGTCGATCTCGCTGGCCAGCAGCTCCTCGGCGTTGCTCACGCCCGCGCGCTCGCCGTGCTCGACCAGCTGCTGGGCCAGCACGACGAAGGCCTCGTTCTTGGCGACGAAGTCGGTCTCGCAGTTGAGCTCGAGCAGCGCCTGGCCGGAGTGGGCGATCAGGCCGTTGGCGGCGGTGCGCCCGGCCCGCTTGCCGACGTCCTTGGCGCCCTTGACGCGCAGGATCTCGACGGCCTTGTCGAAGTCGCCCTCGGCCTCGGTCAGCGCCTTCTTGCTGTCCATCATGCCGGCGCCGGTCAGGTCGCGGAGCTTCTTGACGTCCGCGGCGGTGATCTGGGACATGGCTCTCTCTTCGGTATTGAGACTGCGATGGAATGGTCTGAGGTGCCGGTTACCCGATTCCGGGCGGTTCGTGCCCGGCCTACCCGCCGCCGGCCACCATCAGCGAAACGGACGGTGGCCAGGCGGCGGCGGGGTCACTGCCCGGAGACGGCCGCCGACTGCTCGGCCGACTGCTCGGCCGGCTGCTCGGCCGGCTGCTCGGCCGGCTGCTGCTCGTCGGCCTTCTTCGGCTCCTCGAGCAGCTCGCGCTCCCACTCGGCCAGCGGCTCGTCGGCGGCGACGCCCGCCTCCGGCTTCTCGTCGCCGCCCCGGCGACGACCGGAACGGGCGATCAGGCCATCGGCGACGGCGGCGGCGATGACCTTGGTCAGCAGCTCGGCCGAACGGATCGCGTCGTCGTTACCCGGGATCGGGAAGTCGACCTCGTCCGGGTCGCAGTTGGTGTCGAGCACGGCGATCACCGGGATGCCCAGCTTGCGGGCCTCGTCGACGGCGATGTGCTCCTTCTTGGTGTCGACCACCCAGATCGCGGCCGGCACCTTCTGCATGTCCCGCAGGCCACCCAGGGTGCGGGACAGCTTGATCTTCTCGCGGGAGAGCTGCAGGGTCTCCTTCTTGGTGTAACCGGCGGCGGTGCCGCTCAGGTCACCGAGGGCCTCCAGCTCCTTCATCCGCTGCAGCCGCTTGTACACCGTCTGGAAGTTGGTCAGCATGCCGCCGAGCCAGCGGTGGTTGACGTACGGCTGGCCGACCCGGGTCGCCTGCTCGGAGATCGCCTCCTGAGCCTGCTTCTTGGTGCCCACGAAGAGGATGCTGCCGCCCTCGGCCACCGTGTTGCGCACGAACTCGTACGCCTTCTCGATGTAGTCGAGGGTCTGGCGCAGGTCGATGATGTAGATGCCGTTACGCTCGGTGAAGATGAAGCGCTTCATCTTCGGGTTCCAGCGCCGGGTCTGGTGCCCGAAGTGAACACCACTCTCCAGCAGCTGACGCATGGTCACGACGGCCATCGTTTGCACTCCTTGCGGTCCCTGGTTGTCCCGCCCGGCCGGCGGCCGGGCGTCCTGGCGCCCGGTCGACGGCCATGATGGGCCCGACCGGGTCGGGACCAGGGAGGCCGCCACCCCACGAGATTCGTGGAGAGGGCACGCGAGGTCGACCGCACGAGGCGGTCGCCAGTCGACCAGTGTACGCGCTCTCCCCGCCGGCCCACCTCCGGGTGCAAGGAAGGGCCCCTTCTTAACGCCTCCGGTAGAGGAAGGGGCCCCTGTTAACACCTCGGATCCGAGCACCGGCGTCGAGGAGCGGGCCCGGGACGGGCCCGCTCTCCGACGATCGTCTCCGCTCAGCCGGCGGCCAGCGCCGCGGCGAGGAAGAGCGCCAGTCCGACGGTCAGGTACGCCGTCGGCGGTCGCAGCCAGCCCCGCGCGCCGTCGGTCAGCGAGAACCCGGTGGTGCGCAGCCCGTACAGGCCGGCCGCGAAGATCGGCAGGCCGCAGACCAGGAACGTGCCCACCAGCACGTCGGCGGCGGAGACCGGGTCCGCGGTCGCCCCGTGCAGCAGCACCCGCAGGGCGGGCCCCTCGAAGACCAGAACCAGCACGGCGAACAGCACGGCGAGCACCGGCCGCCGGCTCCGGTAGACCCCGTCGCCGGCCGGCAGCCCCGCCTGCGCGCCGGCCTGGTACCCGGCCTCCCCGCCGGCCTGGTAGCCAGCCTCCCCGCCGACCGCCGGGTACCCGGCCTCGCCCGCCGGCAGGTCACCCCGGGGGGTCACCGGCGGCATCGGCCCGGTCGGCTGCTCCAGCGGATTCGCCGGCTCCGTTGCCCGCTTGGCCTCGACGATCGGGTACCCGGCCAGCGGGGCGGGCCGGGTCGGATCGCCCGCCAGCGGAGCCCCGCTGGTGGGCAGGCTCGCCTCCCGGGCGGCACGGCGACCGGGACGATCGGCGGGCAACTCACCGGAGACGTCCGGATCTCCCGATTCGGCCCGCCGGGCGCGCGACGCCCGGTAGCGCTCGGTCTCCACCGGGGCGTCCCCGAGCGGGTCGGTCACGCCGAAGCGGCGAGGCGAGGCGTACCGGTCGTCGTCGTCACTGCGCTGCTCGGGAGCCACCCGCGGCTCGTCGTCGCGGTAGCGCGCCTCCGCCGCGCCACCCCATTCCGGGTCGCCGTAGCCCTGGTCGCGTTCACCCGGGTACCAGCGCGACTCCTGATCATCGGCAAAGCTGCGTCGTCCGTCCACGCCCGGCACCGTATGCGACGGGCCCGCCGGGCGCCATCCGGCCCCGACCCTGGCCAGAGGGCAAAGGGCCATTTCGACCGGGTACGGAGAGTAAGGGGCCGATTCGTCGCCTAGCACACCGAGTGCATGATCGTTTGTCCGTCCACAGCACCTTCGGTCGTCCACAGGTCGCGCCGGTCGGGTCGCCTGGACGGCGCGTACCGAGCAGGGTGCCGGTCATGACCAAGCGGAACCAGGCGGTGGGCGGGTACGGCGAACGGTGCGCCGTCCGGCACCTGATCGAGGCGGGCCTGCGCCCGGTCGCCCGGAACTGGCGCTGCCCTTCGGGAGAGATCGACATCATCGCCTGGGACGGGCCGGTGCTCGCCTTCTGCGAGGTGAAGACGCGCCGCAGCGCGAAGTTCGGCACCCCCGCCGAGGCCGTGGTGCCGCGCAAGGCACGCCGGCTGCGCGGGCTCGCCGCCGCGTGGCTGGCGGCCACCGGCACCACCGCCGACGAGGTCCGCTTCGACGTCATCTCGGTCCTGCTGCCGGGCACCGGCCGGGCCCGCGTCGAGCACCTCACGTGGTGCTCTTCGGCGCGGCCATGTCCGCCGTGCCGAAGGAGATCTACGAGGCCGTCATGCTCGACGGCGCCGACCGGCTCACCACCCTGTGG
>NZ_JBFBAO010000199.1:0-12752 GCF_040682255.1 Micromonospora sp. NPDC051296
GAGACGGGCACCGCTCCAGTCCTTGCCGGCGTTCACCGTCGAGGTCTGCTCGTCGAGCAGGGTGCTGGTGGCCGCCGCGACCGCGGCCACCGCAGCGTCGAACGCGGCGGCGTTGTGCGCAGCCGGCACCCGGAATCCGGAGATCTTCCGGACGTACTGCAACGCCGCGGCCCGGACGTCCGCGTCGGTGACCTCCGGGGTGTACGGCTCACGCAGGGTCTTGATACTTCGGCACACGGCTCCTCCTCGTTCGGTCCGACCCCTCGGGTCCGGCTACGCTTTGCACGTCATGACTACCGCAGCGGCGGGCGGCCCGCGCACCTACCAGGTGCGAACCTACGGCTGCCAGATGAACGTGCACGACTCCGAGCGCATTTCCGGCCTGCTGGAGCAGGCGGGCTACATCCGCGCGGGCGAGGCCGACGACACCCCGGACGTGGTGGTGTTCAACACCTGCGCGGTCCGGGAGAACGCCGACAACCGCCTCTACGGCAACCTCGGTCATCTGCGTCCGGTCAAGGACCGGCACCCGGGGATGCAGATCGCGGTCGGTGGCTGCCTGGCCCAGAAGGACCGCGGCGACATCGTCCGCAAGGCACCCTGGGTCGACGTGGTCTTCGGCACGCACAACATCGGGTCGCTGCCGGTGCTGCTGGAGCGCGCCCGGCACAACGCCGCCGCCGAGGTGGAGATCCTCGAATCCCTCGACGTGTTCCCGTCCACCCTGCCGACGCGCCGCGAGTCGACGTACGCCGGCTGGGTGTCGATCTCGGTGGGCTGCAACAACACCTGCACCTTCTGCATCGTGCCGTCGCTGCGCGGCAAGGAGAAGGACCGCCGCCCCGGCGACATCCTGAGCGAGGTGCGGGCGCTGGTCGACGAGGGCGTGCTGGAGGTGACCCTGCTCGGGCAGAACGTCAACTCCTACGGCGTGGAGTTCGGCGACCGGTACGCCTTCAGCAAGCTGCTGCGCGCCTGCGGGGAGATCGACGGGCTGGAGCGGGTGCGGTTCACCAGCCCGCACCCGAAGGACTTCACCGACGACGTGATCGCGGCGATGGCCGAGACGCCGAACGTCTGCCACTCGCTGCACATGCCGTTGCAGTCCGGCTCCGACGACGTGCTGCGCGCGATGCGCCGGTCGTACCGGTCGGAGAAGTACCTGGGGATCATCGAGAAGGTCCGCGTGGCGATGCCGGACGCGGCGATCACCACCGACATCATCGTCGGCTTCCCCGGCGAGACCGAGGCGGACTTCGAGCGCACCCTGGACGTGGTCCGCGCGGCCCGGTTCTCCTCCGCCTTCACCTTCCAGTACTCCAAGCGCCCCGGCACGCCGGCCGCGACGATGGACGGCCAGCTGCCCAAGCGGGTCGTGCAGGAGCGGTACGAGCGGCTGATCGCCTGCGTCGAGGAGATCACCTGGGCGGAGAACAAGAAGCTGGTCGGCGAGACCGTCGAGGTGCTGGTCGCCGTCGGCGAGGGTCGCAAGGACGAGCGGACCGGCCGAATGTCCGGCCGGGCCCGGGATGGCCGCCTGGTGCACTTCGCGACGGGCGCCAACGCGGGCTCGATCCGCCCCGGCGACATCGTGCACACCACGATCACCTACGCCGCACCGCACCACCTCAACGCCGACGGCGAGCCGCTGTCGCACCGGCGTACCCGGGCCGGTGACGCGGCCGAGGCGGGGCGGTCGCCGCGTACCGCCGGGGTGCTGTTGGGGCTGCCCACGGTCGGTGCGCCGGCCGCGGTGCCCGCGCCGACGACCGGCTGCGCGGTCACGCACTGAGCCGGTCGGGGCCCGCACGTCGGGCCCCGACCGACCCGCGCGGTCAGACCGAGATCCGACCGGCGCCCGCGGCGCCCGTCACGATCGACTTGACGTTGCTCGCGGTGTCCAGGGTGTACGAGTACGGGATGCCGGCCACGCTGCCGCCGGTCTGCCCGCCGCCCGAGTTGACGAAGTGGTTGTTGCGGGCCACCAGGCCGCCCGGCCCAGAGTCGCCCTCACCACGGTGGTACGGGTCGGGGGTGTTCTCGAAGTAGTTGCCCTCGACCAGCACGCCGGCGTTCATGGTCGACGCCACGCCGTAGCCACGGACGTTGCCGTAGTAGTTGTTGTAGACGTGCACCGGGTTGCCGAAACGGACCCGGGGGTGACGTTGGTTGCTGCCGTCGAACCAGTTGTGGTGGTACGTCACCCGCAGCCGCCCGACATCCTGGCTGGCGTTGTCGTCGCTGTGTCCGAGCAGCATCGACTTGTCGTGGCTGGACACCCGGTTCCAGGACACGGTGACGAAGTCGGAGCCGCGCTTGATGTCGACCGCGCCGTCGTAGCCGCTGCTGAAGGTGTTGTGGTCGATCCAGATGTTGGTGGCCGACTGCTCCACGTTGATCGCATCGTCGTCCCAGTTCCGGAAGGTCAGGTTCCGGATGATCACGTTGCGGTCACCGTTGATGGTGAAGCCGCAGCCGGCGATCGTCGCGCCCGCGTTGCCGAGGATGGTCTTGTTCGACCGGACCCGCAGCATCCCGGTGCAGGAGATGGTGCCGGAGACCCGGATCACCGCCGCGCTGGTGGAGCCGAGGGCGCTGGTCAGCGCCGAGGCGGTGCTGACCGTGGTGCTGGCCGCGTTGCCGCCGCCAGTGGTGCCGCCGTTCTGGGTGGCCCAGCCGACCAGCCCGGTCTGGGCGGGCGGGTTGGTCGGCGGAGTGGTACCGCCACCCAACTTGATCAGTTGCCACTGCTGGTTGGCGCCGTCGAGGTCCGCGTACTGCGAGACCATGCCGCCGTCACCGGTGGACCACTGCCACACCTCAAGGGCCTTCTTGCTGTGCCGGTTGATGAACCGCACGTCGCCGTTGGCGGAGTCCTTGAGGGTCCAGTGCTGCTTGGTGTCGCTGCTGGCGGTGACCTGGGTGACCTGCACGCCGTCGTTCGAGTTCGGAACGATGACGACCTTGCCCGAGTGCCGGTTGCGCAGTTGGTAGTAGCCGCTGCCCACGTCGACGAACTCGAACTGCTGGTTGTTGCCGTCGCCGCGGGTGAACTGCCGGATCTCGCCGCCGTCGGCGGTGGACCAGTTCCACAGGTCCATCGCCTTGCCGCTGTTCCGGTTCACGAACACGTAGTAGGCACTGGTGTCGACGGTCGCCGCCTCAGCCGGGGCGACGGTCACCGCGACGAGCGCCGCGGGCAGCGCGACAGCTGTCGCGGCCAGTGCCGCCATCCGTCGGGTCAGGCGACGCTTGACGATTGCAAGCACGGTCCTTCTCCTCATCCTCGGGTACGTGGAACGGGTCGGATGGCGCGTCGGCGCGTTGCGGACCGGCTGTCGGTACCGGCCCGGATGCGTCCGCGACGCGGGCTGCCGCGGCGGGGTGGATGATGGTACGACGCCGTGGTGCACGCCTGGATGCGTCATCCCGTGCGGTCGGCAGGTTTCGCCACGGCATCACGGGCTGCCGTGCCCAGCGGCAGCGATGCGATGGCGGTCGCAGGATGCGTCCTGCCGTCGGACGAACTGGTCGAAACGGCTCCCGTGCCACACCTCGGAGGGTGGGCAAACGCTTTCCTCAGGTAACCACAGATGAGCGTCGATGTAAATGTCGTACGTTCACATCGCGATGACCAGCGGCTGGGCGGACGGAAAAACCCCCGGTCCCGCGAGGGGACCGGGGGCTCCGGACGTACGGCTCAGCCGGCCTGCTCGGCGAGCTGGAGGAACTGCCGCTTCGAGGCGAGCGCCTGCTCGGCCTCCTTGATCCGTCGGTTGTCCCCGGCGGCCTGCGCCCGGGCCAGCCGCTCCTCGGCCTCCGCCACCTGTGCCCGCATCTGGGCCAGCAGCGGGTTGTCCTCCCGGGTGGTCCGGCGCCAGGCCGAGTCCATCACCTCGCGGACCTTCTCGTCGATGACGCGCAGCCGGCGCTCCAGCCCGGCGGCCGCCTCGCGGGGCACCCGGCCGGCGTCGTGCCACTGCGCCTGGATGTCCCGCAGCTTGGCCTGGGCGCTCTTGGGGTCGCCGTCGACGTCGAGGGCCTCGGCCTCGGCGAGCAGCGCCTGCTTGCGATCCAGGTTGGCGCGCTGCTCGTTGTCGCGGGCGGAGAAGACCTCGCTACGCCGGGTGAAGAAGGCGTCCTGTGCGGCCCGGAACCGTTCCCACAGCCGCTGCTCGGCCTCCTTCGAGGCGCGGGGCGCGGCCTTCCACTGGTTCATCAGGTTCTTGAGCTGGTTGGCCGTCGCCGCCCATTCGGTCGAGTCCTTGATCTTCTCGGCCTCGGCGACCAGCTCCTCCTTGACCGTCTGCGCCTGCTTGCGCTGGGAGTCCAGCGAGGCGAAGTGCGCACCCCGGCGGCGGGTGAAACCGTCCCGGGCGGCGGCGAACCGCTTCCACAGCTCACCGTCGGTCTTCTTGTCGACCCCGCGGATGGCCTTCCACTCGTCGAGGATCTCCTTCAGCCGGTCACCGGCGGTCTTCCAGCCGGTCGACTCGGCGGCCAGCTTCTCCGCCTCCTCGACCAGGGTGGTCTTGCGCGCCAGGGCCTCGCTGCGGGCGGCCTCCTTGGCGGCCCGGGCCTCGCCGGCCTTCTCCTCGGCCACCGTGGCGAGCTTGTCGAGCCGGGCGGCCAGCGCGTCAATGTCGCCGACCACGTGCGCTTCGGCCAGCGAGGCGCGGATCCGTCGGACGGTGGCGAGGGAGTGGTTGGCGTCCGCCGCGCCCGAGTTGAGCCGCGCCTCAGTCAGATTCACCTCGGTCACCAGGTCGGCGAAGCGGCGGGCGAAGTGTGCCAGCCCCTCCTCCGGTGCTCCCGCCTGCCAGGATCCGACCACCCGCTCGCCCTCGGCGGTTTTCACGTAAACGGTGCCGTCCGCGTCCACCCGTCCGAAGGCAGTCCAGTCGCTCATGTGCCCATCCTCGTTCTCCCGGCGCCCAGGGAGCAGCCCCGGACGCCGCCACGGCGCAGCCAAGTTTCTCCGGGCATTGTCACAGGTGTGCCCCGGTCCGCGTCGAGCGCCTATCGCCGACCGTGACCATACGGTGTCCTAGGCCCTCGCCGGCACCATCCGGTCCGGCGTGCCGCCTTTGCCCGTACGGCGTACGGTACAATGTACGGCGAGGTGCCCGGTGGGGCGCCGGCGAGGAGAAGCAGATGACCCAGTCCCGTAGCACCCTCACGCCGCCGACCGACCCGGGGTTCGTCCCCGACGCCGACGACCTGGCCGCCCTGGACGAGTGGTTCCGTCGGTACGACGCGCTCGCCGCCGCCGGCGACGCGGAGGGCACCGCCGATCTCGCGCTGTTCCCGCTCAACACGGTCACCGACGACGCCGCGGGCGAGGGCTCGGCGCGTCAGCTCACCCGCGCGGAGTACGTCGAGATGATGCGGGGCGTGCTCGGCGCGGGCGGCGACGTGACGATGGAGTCCCGCCGCACGCCGTACTTCCTCACCGCCAGCCTGGTCGTGGTCTTCACCGACGCCGAGTTCACCATCGACGGGGCGACCCAGCGGGTCCGCTACGCCGACCTGCTGGTCAAGTCCGGTGGGCAGTGGCGGTTCCAGACCATGATCCAGGGCGGCTGGGGCGGCCAGCCAGGCTGAGGCCCGTCGAGCGGCGGCAGCGGCGCGGTCGAACGGTGGCGGCGCGGTCGACGGTGGAGGACGCTGACGGCGGCGGGTCCGGGGTCGGGCTAACGACGCCGGCGGCGGCGATCGGGCCGGTCGGGGCGATCCGCGGCGGCAGCCGGTCCCGCCGGGCCGATACGGTTGCCGGGTGCCACTGGTCGCCGCCGCCGTCTGCCCCCACCCGCCGCTGATCGTCCCCGAGGTGGCTGGCGCCGCCGCGCCGGAACTGGACGACCTCCGCGCCGCCTGCGACGCCGCCGTGGCCCGGCTGTGCGCCTCGGGAGCGCGGAGCATCCTGGTGATCGGTGCCGACGACCGCAGCGCTGACCTCGACTTCCCGTTCCGGGGCAGCTTCGCGCCCTGGGGAGTGCCGCTGGAGGTGCACCTCGGCAGCCTCCCCGAAGGTCGGGTGGGCACCGACGGCCTGCCGCTCAGCCTGCTGGTGGGCGCCTGGCTGCTGCGTCGTCGGCCGGTCGCCGGGACCGAGGGCATGAGTTGGCGGATGAAGAGCGTCGGTGCCGACGAGCCGGCCGAAGCGTGTGCTGCCTGGGGTGCCAAGCTCGGGCAGAGCCAGGACTGGGCGCTGCTGGTGATGGGGGACGGGTCGGCCTGCCGGGGCGAGAAGGCGCCCGGCTACGCCGATCCGCGTGCCGAGGCGTACGACGCGGGGGTTGCCCGGGCCCTGGCCGACGCGGACATCGAGGCCCTGCTCGGCCTGGACCCGGGGCTGTCGGCGCAGCTGGTGGTCACCGGCCGGGCGCCCTGGCAGGTGCTCGCCGCCGCCGCCCGGGCGGCGGGCGGCGACTGGCGCGCCGAACTGCGTTACCACGCGGCCCCGTACGGCGTGGCCTACTTCGTGGCCAACTGGGAGCGGTCGTGACCGCCCCGGGCACGGTGGTCGCCGTGGTCGGGCCGACGGCGGCGGGGAAGTCGGCGCTCAGCATCGCCCTGGCGCAGCACCTCGGTGGTGAGGTGGTCAACGCGGACTCGATGCAGCTCTACCGGGGGATGGACATCGGCACGGCCAAGCTCACCGTCGCCGAGCGGGAGGGCGTGCCGCACCACCTGCTCGACATCTGGGAGGTCACCGAGCCGGCCAGCGTCGCGGAGTATCAGCGGCTGGCCCGGGCGGCGGTGGACGGCATCCTCGCCCGGGGTCGGGTGCCGCTGCTGGTCGGCGGGTCCGGGCTGTACGTGCGGGCGGTGCTGGAGCAGTTCGAGTTCCCCGGCACCGACCCGGTCGTGCGGGAGCGGCTGGAGGGCGAGCTGGCCGCGGTCGGGCCGGCGCCGCTGTACGCGCGGCTGCGTGAGGCCGACCCGGTGGCGGCGGCCGGGATCCTGCCCGGCAACGGCCGGCGGATCGTCCGCGCGCTGGAGGTGATCGAGCTGACCGGTGGGACGTTCACCGCCGCGCTGCCCGAGCCGACGCCTTTCTACCCGTCCGTGCAGATCGGGGTCGACCTGGACACCGCCCTGCTCGACGAGCGGATCGCCGTGCGGGTGGACCGGATGTGGGCCGACGGGCTGGTCGCCGAGACCCGCGAGCTGGTCGGGTGGGGCCTGCCCGACGGCCGTACGGCCAGCCGGGCGCTCGGCTACCAGCAGGTCCTGCGCTTCCTCGCCGGTGAGCTGACCGAGACCGAGGCGTACGACGAGACGATCCGGGCCACCCGCCGGTTCGTCCGGCGTCAGCGCTCCTGGTTCCGGCGCGACCCGCGCGTGCACTGGCTGGACTCGGCCGATCCCGGGCTCGTCGAGGCCGCCCTGCGGATCCTCGGTGACGCTGCGCGATGATGGGGGCGTGGAGTTCACCAAGGGGCACGGCACCGGCAACGACTTCGTGATCCTGCCCGACCCGGACGGGGCGCTCGAACTGGCGCCCGGCCTGGTGGCGGCGATCTGCGACCGGCGGCGGGGGATCGGCGGGGACGGCGTGCTGCGCGTGGTCCGTGCCGCGAAGCATCCCGACGGCGCCGCGATGGCCGGTGAGGCCGAGTGGTTCATGGACTACTGGAACTCCGACGGCTCCTTCGCCGAGATGTGCGGCAACGGTGCCCGGGTCTTCGTCCGCTATCTGCTGGAGACCGGGCTGGCCACGCCGGCCGGTGCCACGCTGCCGGTGGCCACCCGAGCCGGCGTCGTGCACGCGCGGGTCGACGGCGAGGCCATCGCCGTCGAGATGCGCCGCCCCTGGTTGTACGGTGCGTCGGCCGCCGCGCTGGGCGGGCTGACCCTGCCCGGGACGGCGGTGGACGTCGGCAATCCCCACCTGGTCTGCCCGTTGCCCGCCGGGCTGGAGTTGACCGGGCTGGACCTGACCCGGGCACCCGGCTTCGACCCGGAGTTCTTTTCGGCCGGGGTGAACGTCGAGTTCACCGCGCCCGGCGAGCCGGTCGACGGCGTGGACGCGCACGTGCTCATGCGGGTCTACGAGCGGGGCAGCGCCGAAACTCTCTCCTGCGGCACCGGCGCCTGTGCGGTAGCCGCCGTCGCCCTGCACGAGGCGGCCCGCGAGACCGGCACGGTCGCCGTCGACGTCCCCGGCGGCCGCCTGACGGTCACCGTCACGCCCGACTCCTGCTGGCTCTCCGGCCCCGCCCTCCTGATAGCCACCGGCACCCTAACCCTCCCCACCCCCTAACACCGGCCCGCGACGAAAAGCCGACCCCTCCCCGTCGATCTTGCACTTTCGGTCGCCGAGATGCCCCTGTTGATAGGCATTTGTCCCGACCAAAACTGCATGATCGACGCGGGGATCGCGGGGATCGCGGGGATCGCGGGGATCGCGGGGACCGCGGGGACTGCGGGGACCGCGGGGGGTGGGGTGGGGTGGGGTGGGGGGTTAGGGGGTGGCGGAGGCGTTGGCGGCGATCTCGGGGAGGTCGGCGGGGCCGGGGTCGGCGGCGGGGGGCGGGGTGACCGCGGGGTTCTGCGCGGCGGCGCGGACGGCGGCGGCGACCGCGGGAGCGACCCGGGAGTCGAAGACGCTGGGCACGATGACGGTCGGGTTGATCTTCTCTTCGCCGACCACGTCGGCGATCGCCCGGGCGGCCGCGATCGCCATCTCCTCGGTGAACTCCTCGGCGTGCGCGTCGAGCATGCCGCGGAAGACGCCCGGGAAGGCCAGCACGTTGTTGATCTGGTTCGGCTGGTCGGAGCGGCCGGTGGCGACCACGGCGGCGTGCTTGCGCGCCTCCCGCGGGTCGACCTCCGGGTCCGGGTTGGCCAGCGCGAAGACGATGGCGTCCTTGGCCATCGTGGCGATGTCGTCGCCGGTGAGCAGGTTCGGCGCGCTCACCCCGATGAATACGTCCGCGCCGTCCAGCGCACCGGGCAGGTCGCCCGAGTAGCCGTCCCGGTTGGTGTGCTCGGCCAGCCACTGCCAAGCCGGGTTGAGGCCGGTCTGCCCACGGTGCAGGGCGCCCTGGCGGTCGTACGCGATGATGTCGCCGACGCCCTGGCGCAGCAGCAGCTTCATGATCGCGGTGCCCGCCGCGCCGGCTCCGGAAACCACCACCCGCACGTCCGCGAGCTGCTTGCCCACCACGCGCAGCGCGTTGGTCAGCGCGGCCAGCACGCAGATCGCGGTGCCGTGCTGGTCGTCGTGGAAGACCGGGATGTCCAGCGCCTCGCGCAGCCGGGCCTCGATCTCGAAGCACCGCGGCGCGGCGATGTCCTCCAGGTTGATCCCGCCGTACGCGGGCGCGATCGCCTTGACGATCGCGACGATCTCGTCGGTGTCCTGGGTGTCGAGCACCACCGGCCAGGCGTCCACCCCGCCGAAGCGCTTGAACAGCGCCGCCTTGCCCTCCATCACCGGCAGCGACGCGGCGGGGCCGAGGTTGCCCAGCCCCAGCACGGCCGAGCCGTCGCTGACCACGGCGACCGTGTTGCGCTTGATGGTCAACCGGCGGGCGTCGGCCGGGTTCTCCGCGATCGCCATGCAGACCCGGGCCACCCCCGGGGTGTACGCGCGAGACAGCTCGTCGCGGGTACGCAGCGCGACCTTCGGGCTCACCTCGATCTTGCCGCCGAGGTGCAGCAGGAAGGTGCGGTCGGAGACCTTGCGGACGTCCACGCCGTCCAGCGCGCTGAGTGCGTCGACCACCTGGTCGGCATGGCCGGAGTCGGCGGTGTCGCAGGTCAGGTCGACGAGCACGCTGGTCGGGTCGGAGTCGACCACGTCCAACGCGGTGACGATCGCTCCGGCCTCACCCACCGACGTGGTCAGCCGGCCGATCGAGGAGGCGTCGGCGGGCACGGCGATCCGGATCGTGATCGAGAATCCGGCACTGGGCAGTCGGGTGGTGGGCACGCAGATCCCTCCGTCGGCGCTGAACGGCTCGTCCGCATTTCTACCCGCCCGGCCTGGGCCGGCGAGCACCCACCCCCGCTTTTGCCTGATTGCGCCGTGGGCATATAGCAGGTGCACTGGGCGTTGACACATGTCAGGATTGCTCGGTACAGGCACAGAACGGACAGGAGAGACGCTTGCGAGACCAGGAGACCTACGTTCCTTTCCCAGATGACGAGCTCGACGCCACGACAGGTGAGTACGAGCTGTCCGAGCGGCAGGCGTTGCGACGGGTCCCCGGCCTCTCCACCGAGCTGACCGACGTCACCGAGGTCGAGTACCGCCAGCTCCGACTGGAGCGGGTGGTCCTGGTCGGTGTCTGGACCGAGGGCAGCCAGGCCGACGCGGAGAACTCGCTCGCCGAGCTGGCCGCGCTGGCGGAGACCGCCGGCTCGCAGGTGCTCGAAGGGCTGATCCAGCGGCGCACGCGGCCCGACCCGGCCACCTACATCGGTCGCGGCAAGGTCGACGACCTCGGTTCCGTGGTGCTCTCCGCCGGCGCCGACACGGTGATCTGCGACGGTGAGCTGTCCCCGTCCCAGCTGCGCAACCTGGAGCAGCGCACCAAGGTCAAGGTGGTCGACCGCACCGCGCTGATCCTCGACATCTTCGCCCAGCACGCCAAGAGCAAGGAAGGCCGGGCCCAGGTCGAGCTGGCCCAGCTCGAATACCTCCTGCCCCGCCTCCGAGGCTGGGGCGAGACGCTGTCCCGGCAGACCGGTGGGTCGGGCCGCGGCGGCGGCGCCGGTGGCGGCGTGGGCGTGCGTGGCCCGGGTGAGACGAAGCTGGAGACCGACCGGCGGCGCATCCGCCACCGGATCGCCCGGCTGCGCCGGGAGATCAAGGCGATGCGCACGGTACGCGAGACCAAGCGGGCCCGCCGTTCCCGCAACGCGGTGCCCGCGGTGGCCATCGCCGGCTACACCAACGCCGGCAAGTCGAGCCTGCTCAACCGGCTAACCGGGGCCGGCGTGCTGGTGGAGGACGCGCTGTTCGCCACGCTCGACCCGACCACCCGGCGGTCCACCACCGCCGACGGCCGGGTCTACACCCTGTCGGACACGGTCGGTTTCGTCCGGCACCTGCCGCACCAGATCGTCGAGGCGTTCCGCTCCACGCTCGAGGAGGTCGGCGAGGCCGACCTGGTCGTGCACGTGGTCGACGGCACCCACCCCGACCCGCAGGAGCAGGTCCGGGCCGTCCGCGAGGTGCTGGGCGAGGTCGGCGCCGACCGGCTGCCCGAGCTGCTGGTGGTGAACAAGACCGACGCGGCCGACGAGGAGACCCTGCTCCAGCTCAAGCGGCTCTGGCCCGAGGCGGTCTTCGTCTCCGCGCACAGCGGGCGCGGCATCGACGACCTGCGTGAGGCGATCGAGCGGCGGCTGCCCCAGCCGGCGATCGAGGTACGCGTCGTGCTGCCGTACGACCGGGGTGACCTGGTGGCCCGCGTGCACCGGCAGGGTGAGGTGCTCGGCACTGCCCACCTGCCGGAAGGCACCATGCTGCACGTACGGGTCAACGAGGCGCTCGCGGCCGAACTGGCGCCGTTCGGCGACACGGTGGAGGCGGTCCGTACCGCCTGGTGACCGCCCAGCGGCGTCACCCGAAGGAAACCTTCGGCATGCGACACTTCATGCATGCACCGCACTGTTTCCTCGGTCACGGTTGCGCTCGGCCTGCTCGGGGCCACCGTGGCGGTCACCGGCGCCGCTCTCGCGGCCCCATCGCCCGCGTCGGCGGCGACTGCTGCGACGGGTGTGTCAGGTGCGACGGCCGCGGTTCCCGTGGCCGTCGGGTCACCGTTGGTAGCGGCTCCCAAGAAGCAGTGCAGTGTCAACGATCCGCGGCTGCGTGAGCTGTCCGGTCTGGTGGTCACCAAGACCGGCTACATCGTGGTCAACGACAGCACCGACCAGGACAATCGCAAGCGGGTCTTCTACCTCGACAAGGACTGCCAGGTCACCAACGCGGTCGCCTACTCCGGTGGTGGGCCGTTCGACACCGAGGATCTCGCCCTCTCGCCGAACGGCAAGACGCTGTGGATCGCCGACACCGGCGACAACATCACCAGCCGGCAGCGCCGCGAGCGGGTGGCGGTCTGGAGCATGCCGGTCAACGGCAGCGCGCAGCCGAAGTTGCATCGGCTCTCCTACCCCGACGGCAAGCCGCGGGACGCCGAGGCCCTGCTGATCGGCCAGGACAACCTCCCGTTGATCATCACGAAGGTCACCGCCGGCAAGGCCGAGATCTTCACCCCGGACGGGCCGTTGAAGACCGGCGACACCGAGCCGGTGCCGATGAAGAAGGTCGGCGACGTCGAGTTGCCGAAGACGGACACCGAAAACCCGCTGAGCACCTTCGGCCGCGTCGCGATCACCGGGGCGGCCCGCTCCCCGGACGGGTCCCGGGTGGTGCTGCGCACGTACGCCGACGCCTTCGAGTACGACGTCCAGAACGGTGACATCGTCGGCGCGCTGACCACCGGTACCCCCCGGGTCACCGCGCTGGCCGATCCGTTCGGCGAGGCGATCTCCTACTCGACCGACGGCAAGACGTTCCTGACCGTCTCCGACGCCGGCCACCTGGACGACAACGACCCGGTCGACATCCTCAGCTACACCCCGTCCACCGAGGGGCCGAAGAACCTGACCGAGGACCCGGACGCGGTGAAGAACGCGGCCGGCGGGTCGTGGATGGACGGGTTGACCCTGAACGACATCACCTACCTGATCGCCACGGTCGGTGTGCTCGGCGCGCTGTTGGTCGGCGC
>NZ_JBFBAO010000200.1:0-12749 GCF_040682255.1 Micromonospora sp. NPDC051296
CGATCGGCCGGACGTCGTGCAGCTCGACGACTTCAAGGACGCGCCCCCGGTCCAGCCGAACATGCGCGAGTTCTCCGAGCCGATGGTCATCACACACACCTCCGGCACCACCGGCATTCCGAAGCTGGTCATGCATTCCGCCGAGTCTATCTATTCGCTGGCGATCCTCGAGGTCGAGCGGTGGCCGGGGTTCGCGCTCAAGCGCAGCGACACGGTGGCGTTCTGCGACCCGTACACGCATGAGCGGCTGGCGACGATGCAGCTTGCGATGGCGGCGATCGGACCCAAGGTGATCTTCCTGTCCGATCCGCTTTCACCGCGGGTCAGGGAACTGATCGCGGAACACCGGCCAACCCTGGTCGAGGCGTTGCCGAACATCTACCTTGCCTGGGAGCCGCTGGCCCGGGATCCCGCCGGCCTGTTCAGCAACGTCCGGGAGTACGTCAACTCGTTCGACGCCATCCACACCCGGACCATCCGGACCTTCATGGCCGCGACCAAGCGCAAGTTCCCGATCTGGGTCCAGTCGTGGAGCCAGACCGAGAACGGCGCACTGGCGATCCGGCCGTTCTTCCGCTTCGTAGTCAAGCGCAAGGGTCACCGGCCCCCGCCGACCCAGTTGATCGGTTGGCCGATGCCGTTCCACGCCAAGATGCGGGCGATCGACCCGGTGACCGGCAAGGAGGTGCCGCGTGGCGAGGTCGGCCTGATCGAGATCGACCAGCCGGGCCGGTGCCTCGCCTACGTCGGCGAGCAGGACCGGCACGACCTGAAGGTCAACGGCTCCTGGTGGAACACCGGCGACCTCGGGATCATCAACAAGTGGGGCGCCGTGCGGATCGTGGATCGGGAGATCGACCGGATTCCCGGCGGCAGCGCGATCGAGTTCGAGGACCTGATCCTGGACCGGATCGACTACACGACCGAGGTCGTCGTCCTGCCCCGCGCCGGCGAACTGCCGGTGCCGGTGGTCAGCACCCTCGACGATGTGCCGCTATCCAAGGAGGACTGGACACGGGCGGTCGCGGACCTCAGCCCGATGGCCGAGCCGATCCAGATCCGGTGGGACGAGTTCCCGCGCACCGGAACGTGGAAGATCCGCCGGGTGGCGTTGCGGGAGCGGCTGTTCTCCGGCTCCCAGGCGATCGGCATCGGCCGCTGGACCTAAAAAGCGACCGGCAATAGGACTGGCGGGGCTGCGGCGCGCCTCGCCTCCACCGTCCTACTGCCGGTCGCTCCATGCACCGCCGAAAATCGCGACATCGCTGTGGCACCGGTCCGTTTGGCCGGTGCCACAGCGCTCCGGCGACCGTACCCGGTCGAGCGAAGGGAACATCTATGTTGGATCTGCTCGGGCGGCTCGCACACCAGGCGCGCTGGTGGGTGATCGGCGCCTCGGCCGTCTTCCTGGTCGCCGCCGGTGCCTGGGGAGCGAACGCGTTCGACGACCTGGCCGGTGGTGGCTTCACCTACGCCGCCAGCGAGAGTTCGCGGGCCGCCGACGTCGAACGGGATCGGCTCGGCCGCAACGACGCAGACGTGGTGGTGCTCTTCCGCAGTGACCGCTGGAGCGTCACGGACCCGGCGTACCGCGCTGCGGTTCGCGACGTCCTCGACCGGCTTCCGGCGGACCGGATCGAGGGGGTGGCGGACTACTGGCGGACCGGCGAGAGCGCCCTGGTCGGCACCGACCGGCGGTCGATGATCGCGGCGGTGCAGGTCGCCGGCGAGACCGAGAACGACCGGTTGACCAACTTTCTGGCCATCAAGGAGCAGTTGACCAGTCCCGACCTCGACGTCTCGGTCGGCGGGCCGCTCGCCGTCTTCGACGACGTCAACACGCAGAGCCGCACCGACCTGATCCGCGCCGAGGCGCTGGCCGTCCCGGTGCTGTTCCTGCTGCTCGTCCTGATTTTCCGCAGCCTGCTGGCCGCGCTGCTGCCCGTGCTCGTCGGGGTGCTCGCGATCGTCGGATCGCTGGCCGGTCTGCGCTTGCTGGCCCAGTTCACCGATGTCTCGATCTTCGCCGTCAACGTGGTCACGCTGCTCGGCCTCGGCCTCGCCGTCGACTACAGCCTGTTCATGGTCAGCCGGTTCCGGGAGGAACTCGGCGCGGGGCAGCCGGTCCCGCAGGCCCTGCGCCGCACCATGGTCACCGCCGGGCGGACCATCGTGGTCTCCGCGGTCACGGTTGCCCTCGCCCTGGCGAGCCTCGCCGTTTTCCCCCAGGTCTTTCTGCGCTCCATCGCCATCGGTGGGGTGGCGGCGGTGCTGCTCGCTGGCTTCTTCGCGCTGACCGCGATGGCCGCCATGCTCGCCATGCTCGGCCCGCGGCTGCGGGAACGCCGTCGCCGTACGACCGCCGCGCCCGACCCCGATGCGGGTGCCTGGGCCAGGATCGCCCGGACGGTGATGCGCCGGCCGATCCTGGTGGCCACGACGGTCGTCACCCTCCTGGTGCTGCTCGGCCTGCCGTTCCTGCGGATCTCGTATGGCTGGCTGGACACCCGCGTGCTGCCGACCGGTGCCGAGAGCCGGCAGGTCCAGGTCGCGCTTGAGGAGTCTTTCCCGGACAGCGTCACCCGCCCGATCGACGCGATCGTCACGCTGGCCGTGCCCGTTGGCGAGCCGGCCGGACAGGGGCAGGTCGCCGGCTACCTGGAGCGGGTGACCGCCGTGCCCGGCGTCGGGCGGGCCGAGGTGACCGGTGCCGACGGTGATACGGCTCGGGTCACCATCCGGTCCGATGTTGAGCCGATTTCCGCCGAGGGGCGGGAGCTGGTCGACGCGGTCCGCGCGGTCGAGCCACCCCCGGGTGGCGCGGTGTTGGTCGGCGGCGAGGCCGCCGGCTTCGCCGACCTGATGGACATGCTCGCCGAGCGGCTGCCCTGGATGGCGCTGCTGGTCATTGTCAGCACCTTCGTGCTGCTGTTCTTCTCTTTCGGCTCACTGGTCCTGCCGGTCAAGGCGATCCTGATGAACATCCTCAGCCTGACCGCGGCGTTCGGCGCGGTGGTCTGGATCTTCCAGGACGGTCACCTCGCCGAGCTGTTCCGGTTCACCTCCACCGGCAACATCGACGTCGTACAACCGATCCTGATCTTCGCGGTGGCGTTCGGGCTCTCCATGGACTACGAGGTGTTCCTGCTGTCCCGGATCCGCGAGCAGTACGACCTGACCGGCGACAACACCGAGGCGGTGGCGATCGGACTGCAGCGCTCGGGCCGGATCATTACCAGCGCCGCCCTGCTGCTCGTGGTGGTCATCGCGTCGTTCGCGACGTCCAGCGTGCTGGTCGTGAAGATCATTGGAGTGGGGTTGGCGATCGCGGTCATCGTCGACGCCACGATCGTCCGGGCGCTGCTGATGCCGGCGACCATGCGGCTGCTCGGCGATCTCAACTGGTGGCTACCGGGACCGCTGCGCCCGTTCTACCGCCGGTGGGGCATCCGCGAGAACGGTTGAGGGGCCGCCGAAGCCGGTTCCGGGACCGCTTCGGCGGCCTGTGTCCGGGCTCAGAAGATGAGTGCCCGGCCGAGCCCCATGTCGGTGAGCCGGGTCGAGTGCACGGTGCTGGTCACCTCGAGGGCCTTCTGGATCCGCTCCTGCGCCGTCGTGTCGATCAGCCGGCGGCCATCCCATGCCTCGTAGTCGCCGATCAGGTCGTGGTGCGCGGCGATGCCCTCCTGGAACCAGCTCTCCCACCGGGTCAGCTGGTCGCCCACCGGCAACCGCTCCCACAGCCGCATGCCTTCGCGGATGATCTCCACGAGCCGGTCACGCTCGTCCGGGTGCTGCTGGATGTGGTCGCGGATGATCGAGGTGCCGACCGCGAGGTGGCGTACCTCGTCGATCCCGGCGCCTTTCTCCATGTCCGCCATCCGCGGATCGATCGGCCGCCACTTGCGCTCGCTCAGCTCGAACGACGGGGCGAGGAACCCCTCGATCAGGATCGTCAGCAGGACCACGCCACCGAGGAAGTCCCGCCGGTCCCGGACTATGGGGATGCCCAGTTCCTCCAGGGGGTCGAGGATCGTCGCCCGGTCCGTTGCGGTCTCCCGGGCGATGACCGCATCCACGTCGCTCGGGTCCACGCCGAGGTTGCACAGGTGGTTGCGGAAAATCATGGCGTGCCGGGTCTCGTCCAGAAGTTGGGTCGCGTAGAACTCGACTGTGGCGGAGTCCGGCGCGCACGCCACCAGGTAGCCGATCGCTCGGGCGGCCCGCTCCTCGGCCAGCGCGCGGAACGCGACCTCCTGAACCAGCGCCTCGCGCAGCGGCCCTGGCTCGCGGAGGAAGTCCGGCGTGACCAGTTCGGGGCCGTAGCCGACGATGTTGCCGCGCAGGGTGCGCTGCGGCACGTTGGCGAACCAGTAGCGTAGGTCGCAGTCGGCCGGGGTGAGGCGAACCCCCTCGGCCCCGTCGAAGAGCGACATGGCCTGGTCCCAGTCGGCGGCGTCGCCCGCGGTCGCCGTTGAGGTCCGCCCGGCCGGGCGTGGCACGACGGGCAGTGGGTCGTAGGACACGACTGTCCGCCGCGCGGTCTGCCGAGGCGCGGGCACGGTGTCCCGGGCAGGACTGACGACAGGCGTCGGGGCGCCGACCGGGTTCTCGGCCTCGGGGGCGGGTCGTGCCGCCTCGGCTGCCGGTCCGGTCTCGGTCGCCGCCGGCCCGACCGGGGTTGACTCGTCGGGTGCCGGCTCGGCCCGCACCGGCTCGTCGGGGACGGGCGCAGACCGTGCCTGGGTGGTCGGCGGCGTGGCGGTCGCGGTCGGGGCGGTCGGCCGCGTGTCGGACATGATGAACGGGCCCGACCCTGCCGCGTAGTCGACCAGCGACGCCGCGACGCTCCCGCGCGACGGCGGATGAAACGCGACACACTGGCAGGCCGCGATCAGGTACGCCACGTCCGGGGAGCCGATGAAGGACATCCCGCCGAGCAGTTCGACGGCCCGGTGGGCGGCGTCGGTGAGCGCGTCCTGGGCGCCGTAACGGCCCATCAGTACCCGGGCCAGTGCGTCGCTGTCCGTCTCGCCCGCCATCAGCGCGCGGGCCGCTCCCTCGATCAGTTGGGTCGCGGTCTCCAGCCTGGTGGCGAGCGCGGCCCGGTCGCTGGCCTCGCCGCGCCCGGCGGTCAGCGCGCGTTCGACGAGGGTGCTGGCCATGCCGAGGTAGGCGGCGGTGATCAGCAGTTCGAACCAGATGAATCCGACGGTCTGCAGATCGTCGAGCATCCCGTCCGGACCGTTCTCGGTCGGGATGACCAGTTCTTCCTCGATGAAGACGTCGGTCAGCCGGACCTCGTCGCTCTCCGCGCCGGCTAGCACGCTGCTGCCCCAGAACGGGTGCCGGGTGATTCCGCGCAGCGTCGCCGGCATCAACAGGAACGCCGTCTGCTGCCCGCCGTCGGTGGCCGGCACCGCGACGCTGGCGGTGAGCAGGTCCATCGAGTGGCTCAGGCTGCACGGCTTCTTGGAGCCGTTGATCCGGTAGCCGCCCTGGACCGGGGTGGCGGTCATGGTGGGTGCGAGGATGCCCTGCGCCGGGCGCCCCTCGGCGAACCCGGAGGAGACCAGCAGGTTGCGGCTGGTGATCGCCTCGAGCAGCGCCCACTCCATACCGGAGTTCTTGATGCTTTCGGCGAAGGTGAACAGCGTCGCCACCGAGAAGTGGTGCATGGTGGTGGCAACCGCGAGCGACGGCGCGAGCGAGCCGATCACCCGGTTGACGCGGACGGCGTCCAGCGGGCTGGCGCCCAGCCCGCCGTAGTCCTTGGGGATCACCAGACCGGGTCCGCCCGCGCTGCGGAAGACCGGCAGGGTGGCACCGCCTGGCGCCTCGCGCCGGTCGAACGGCAACTCGGTCAGCCCGTCGATCAGGCCCGGCAGGTACGACTCGCACAGGGTTCGGGCCTGATCGAGTGAACGCATCGAAGTTCTCCCTCGGCTGGGTGGGTCAGGGAACGAGGCTGCGGGCCGCTGTGCGGCGCAGCTTGCCGGACGGGGTCTTCGGCAGTGAGCCGGGAGGCAGCACCACGACGGTGGCCGGCCGGGCGTCGATCTCGGCGACGATCCGATTGGTGATGGCGTCGCGCAGGCTCCGCTCGGCCTCGGCGTCACCGGCCAGGCGCGACTCGACCACCACCGCGAACGATTCCCGGTCCACGCCGTCGCCGGCCAGCATCCGGACCGCCGCGACGTTGCCGTCGCGCACGCCGTCGACAGCGGCGGCCGCCCGCTCGATGTCGGTCGGGTAGATGTTGCGGCCGGCCATGATGATGACTTCCTTGGCGCGGCCGCAGACGACGAGTTGGCCGTCGACGCGGTAGCCCTCGTCGCCGATGTCGAGCCAGTCGTCCTCGTCGCGGGCGGCGACCGGCCCCTGCTCGGTGAGATAGCCGGTGGTGACTGACTCGCCGCGCAGTTGCAGCCGGCCGACCTCCCGGTCGCCGAGTTCGGCGCCGGACTCGTCGACCACCCGCACGGTGACGGTGGGGAAAGCGCGACCGAGCAACGGCAGCCGGCGTACGGCGCCGACGTGTCCGCCGCCGACCGGCACCGCCCGCCGGTTCTTCTCCAGTTCCAGTGCGTCGACGGTGTCGAGAACCATCGGGTCGCCGAGCGGTGAGAGCGAGATGACCAGGGCGCTCTCGGCCGCGCCGTAGCAGCAGTTGGTCACCGTCGGGCGCAGTCCGAATCGTGCGCCCGCGGTGGTCAGGGCTTGCACCGAGGCGGGGTCGATCGGCTCGGCGCCGTTGAACGCGATTCGCATCCGGGACAGGTCCAGGGATCCGGCCTCGGTCCGGGCGAGCTGGCGAGCCAGGATCGCGTACGCGAAGTTGGGCGCGGCGGTGATCGTGCCGCCGTACTCGGTGATCAGTTCGGCCCAGAGGAGCGGGCGGCGCAGGAACTCCGGCGGAGTGATGCTGACCAGTTCGAAGCCGGAGACCATCGGCACCACCAGGCAGCCGACCATGCCCATGTCGTGGAAGAGCGGCAGCCAGGTGACCATCACGTCGTTGTCGTCGCACTCGATGTGCGCGATCGTGTCGGAGACGTTGGCATGCAGGTTGCCGTGGCTGATCTGGACCGCCTTCGGCTCGGCGGTCGAGCCACTGGTCAGTTGCAGCAGCGCGATGTCGCTCTCGGCGGCCGGTACGATCTCGAACTCTCGGTCGCTGTCCAGGTCGGAGATCATCCGGTAGGCGATCCCCCGCTCCTGCAGGATGGCGGCCATCGCCTCGAAGGGCGCACCGAGGAGCACCAGCCGCGCGTCGATCATGCGCAGTACGCGCACCGTGTCCTCGACCCAGACGGCGAGGTCCGTCCGCGGCGTCGGCTGGTGCAACATGGTGACGCTGCCACCGGCCAGCCAGGTGGCCTGCACGACTCGGGCGACGTCCACCGGCTCGCCGGCGAGGATGGCGATCGCCTGCCGGCCCGATAGTCCACTTTCGACGAGCGCGGCCGCGGTGCGGCGCGCAGCGGTGTGCACCTGCCCCCAGGTGCGCCGCGAGGGTGTCGTTGGCGCCCCGGTGACCATGCCCCGCCGCGACTGCGCGGCGGCGTCCACTATCGACTCGACGAAGCGGCTCACGGCGACCCATTCGCAATCATGACGACAGCCTAGGCAGTAACATGCCGGAAACCAACGGTAACGATCTCCCCGGAAGGTGGCAGTCGTGGACCGCGAGACGCAGCAATGGTTGGACGTCGTCCGCGCCGAGACGGCGGCGGTGCTCGGCCGCGCCCGCGATGAGGTGCCTCCCGATGGCGCGTTCGCCGAACTCGGTTTCGACTCGCTGAGCGCGTTGGAACTCGCCGAACGCCTCGCCGACGCCAGCGGCCTGGAGTTGCCGGGCACGCTGGCCTTCGACTATCCCAATCCGGCTGCCCTGGCCGGATATCTGGCCGCGCGGACGGATCCGCCCGCCACCGGCTCGACGCAGACCGGTACCGCTGCTGGCTCTCCCGCCGGTCCCGACCCGTCGGCCGACCCGATCGCGATCGTGGGCATGGCGTGCCGCTTTCCTGGCGGCGTGTCCGCTCCCGATGAGTTCTGGGCAAATCTCGTCGAGGGGCACGACGGGATCGGCGCGTTCCCGATCGACCGCGGCTGGGATCCGGGCGTGTTCGACCCGGACCCGGAGCATCCCGGCACCACCTACACCCGGCACGGCGGCTTCCTTTACGGCGCCGGTGACTTCGACGCCGGATTCTTCGGGCTCTCCCCACGCGAGGCGCTGGCCACCGACCCGCAACAGCGACTGATGCTGGAGACCACCTGGGAGGCACTGGAGCGGGCCGGGATCGACCCGCACCGGCTGCGCGGCAGCCGCACCGGAGTCTTCACCGGCGTCATCGGTGCCGACTACGCGCCCCGGCTCGGCGCCATCCCGCCCGACGTCGGCGGCTTCCTGCTGACCGGCAACGCGTCGAGCATCGTCTCCGGCCGGGTGTCGTACACGCTGGGCCTGGAGGGCCCCTCACTGTCGATCGACACCGCCTGCTCGTCGTCGCTGGTCGCGCTCCACTTGGCCGCCCGCTCACTGCTCGCGGGCGAGTGCACGATCGCTCTGGCCGGCGGGGTGAGCGTGATCGGCACGCCGCTGGTCTTCACCGAGTTCAGCCGCCAACGTGGGCTCGCTCCGGACGGCCGGTGCAAGCCGTTCGCGGCGGCGGCCGACGGGACCGGCTGGTCCGAGGGGGCCGGCGTGCTCGTCCTGGAGCGGCTCTCCGACGCCCGCCGGCACGGCCGGCCGGTGCTGGCCATCCTGCGCGGCAGCGCGGTGAACTCCGACGGGGCGTCGAACGGACTCACCGCGCCGAACGGGCCGTCCCAGCAGCGGCTGATCGCCGACGCGCTGGCCGACGCCGGACTGCAACCGGCCGATGTGGACGTCGTCGAGGCACACGGCACCGGGACCCGGCTCGGCGACCCGATCGAGGCCCGGGCCCTGATCGACGCGTACGGCCCGGGCCGGCGACGGCCGCTGTGGCTCGGCTCGGTCAAGTCGAACATCGGACACACCCAGGCCGCCGCCGGGGTCGCCGGAGTCATCAAGATGGTGCTCGCGCTGCGGCACGACCGGCTGCCCCGCACCCTGCACGTGGACGAGCCGACCCCGTTCGTGGACTGGTCCGCCGGCCCGGTACGGCTGCTCACCGACGCCCAGCCCTGGCCGGCCGGGGCCGTACCGCGACGCGCCGCCGTGTCGGCGTTCGGGATCAGCGGCACCAACGCGCACGTCATCGTCGAGGAGGCGCCGCCGGTGCCCTCCCCCGCCCCGGCGCGGCCCGGCCCGGCGCCGCTGGTGCTCTCGGCACGCACTGCGGCGGCGCTGCGCGAGGTGGCCCGCCAGCTCGACGGCCACCTGCGTCACCGGCCCGAGCAGCCGCTGCACGAGGTGGCCGTGGCGGCCGCCACCCGCACCGCGTTCGCGCACCGGGCCGTCGTACTCGATTCCGCCGGCCTCACCGACCTGTCGGCCGGCCGGGCCCACCCAGCGGTCGTCGCCGGCACCGCCGCCGAGGGCAAGCTCGCCGTTGTCTTCCCCGGTCAGGGCGCACAGCGGCCGGGCATGGGTCGCGAACTCGCCGCCGCCGACCCGGAGTTCGCCGCCGACCTGGCCGAGGTCTGCGCCGCCTTCGGCCCGTACCTCGACCGTCCGCTGCGGACGGTCATCGACGACGAGCCGGCCCTGCTCGACCAAACCGGCTACACCCAGCCCGCGCTCTTTGCCGTCGAGGTCGCCCTCTACCGCCGGTTGCAGCGCGGCGGGGTACGCCCGGACTACGTGCTCGGCCATTCGATCGGTGAGCTGGCCGCCGCCCACGTGGCGGGCGTCGTCTCGCTCGCCGACGCGGCCCGGCTCGTCGCCGGCCGGGCCCGGCTGATGCAGGCGCTGCCGGCCAACGGGGCGATGGCCGCTATCCAGGCCGCCCCGAAAGAGGTCGAGCCGCTGCTCGCCGACCCGGCGGGCCGGACCGGAATCGCCGCGATCAACGGGCCTTGCGCCGTCGTCGTCGCCGGGCCGGTGTCCGAGGTCGACCGGATCGTCGAGGTGTTCGCCGGGCAGGGCCGCGCGACAACACGGCTGCGGGTCAGCCACGCGTTCCACTCTCCGCTCATGGAGCCGATGCTGGCCGAGTACGGCGAGCTGGCCGCCAGCATCGACTACGGTCCACCGCAACTGCCCGTCGTCGGCAACGAGATCGCCCGGCCGGTGGACGAGTTCACCGCCGAGCACTGGACCCGGCACGTCCGGCAGCCGGTGCGCTTCGCCCAGAGTGTGCGTTGGCTCGCCGCCCAGGGCGTGACCCGGTTCCTGGAGGTCGGGCCCGGTGGCACGCTGTCGGC
Organism: Micromonospora sp. NPDC051296; assembly: GCF_040682255.1. Lineage (NCBI taxonomy): Bacteria > Bacillati > Actinomycetota > Actinomycetes > Micromonosporales > Micromonosporaceae > Micromonospora > Micromonospora sp. NPDC051296. The sequence continues at coordinate 10,360 of NZ_JBFBAO010000200.1, forward strand.
GATGGTGCTGGACTCGGCCGGCGGCGCACCGGCTCCGGACACCGCGACCGGACCGGTCGCCGTACCGCTGCTGCGCGCCGGTCGCGCGGAGCCGGAGTCGTTCACGCAGGCGCTGGCCCGGCTGTTCGTGCTCGGCGTCACCGTCGACTGGGCCGCCGTCGTCGGCCCGGGACCGCGCGCCGAGCTGCCCACCTATCCGTTCCAGCGGCAACGGTACTGGCTCACCCCGCCGACCCGGCCGATGCTCGGCGAGCCTGTCGATCTGCCGGCCGCCGCCGGGCGCCCCGGGCTGCTGTTCTCCGGGGAGCTGTCGCTGCTCGCCCAGCCGTGGCTCGCCGACCACCGGATCCGCGGCGTGGTCGTCGTACCCGGCGCCCTGCTCGCCGAGTTGGCGGCCGCCGCCGGTGACCGGGCCGGCTGTCCCGAGGTCGCGGAGTTGTTGCTGCACGAGCCGCTGACGCTGCCCGACGTCGGCGCGATGCAGACCCGGGTCGTCGTCGCCGAGCCCGACGCCGACGGCACCCGTCAGCTGGCCGTTCACGCCCGCCCGGCCGACGGCACCTGGACCCGGTACGCCACCGGCACCGTCGCCCCGATCCGCGACAGCGATGCCACCCGGCTGCGGATCTGGCCGCCGCCTGGTGCCGGGGAGTTGCCCACCACCGACTGCTACGCCGACCTGTGCGCGGCCGGCTACGACTATGGACCGGTCTTCCAGGGTCTTGGCCGTGCCTGGCAGCGCGGTGTCGAGACCTTCGCCGAGGTCACACTGCCGCCCGAGGCGGCCGGCACGGCCGACCGTTTCCTGCTGCACCCGGCCCTGCTCGACGCGGCGCTGCACGCCCTCGGGTTGCGCGCCGATGCCGGCGACGAGTTGGCGCTGCCCTTTTCCTGGACTGGGCTACAGGTGCACACCCGGGGTGCCGCCGCTGTTCGCGCCCGGTTGACCCGCACCGCCGGCGGGATCGAGGTGATGCTCGCCGACTCGAGCGGCGTGCCGGTCGCCTCGATCCGCCAGCTCGCCCTGCGGCCTGTCGACCCCGCCCAACTGGCCGGCCGGCCGGCGTCCGGAGTCCACGAACTGTGCTGGGTGCCGGCCGGCGCGGGAGAAGCCGGGGTACCGGCGGCGGGCGACGCCTCGATCAGGTGGCTCGACGAACTGCCGGCGGACGCCGCCGTGCCCGATGTGGTCTTCGCCGCGCTGCCCCCGGGCGGCGACGAGCCGGCCGGGGCGGTCGCCGCCGCCCTCGAGCTGGCGCAGCGGTGGCTGGCCGATCAGCGGTTCGCCGCCGCCCGGCTGGCGGTGGTGACCCGGGGGGCCACGGGGGAACCGCCGGCCGACCTCGGCCACGCGGCAGCGTGCGGGCTGCTCCGCACGGTGCAGTCGGAGTATCCGGGCCGGCTGACGCTGATCGACGTGGTCGGCGACGCGGCCGTCCCGCCGGCGGTGCTCGCCGCGGCCGCCGCCAGCGACGAGCCGCAGGTTGCGCTCGCGGGCGGCGACGTGCTGGTGCCCCGCCTGCGGGAGGGTGGCACCCCTGCCACCCCGGCCGCGGCCTGGAACCCGGATGGCACTGTGCTGATCACCGGTGCCACCGGCGCGCTCGGCCGGCTTGTCGCCCGGCATCTGCTGGCGCGCGGGCGGGCCCGACATCTGCTCCTGGCCTCCCGGCGCGGACCCGATGCCCCGGGAGCCGCCGACCTCTGCGCCGAGCTGGACGCGCTGGGCGCCGCCTCGGTCCGCGTCGTCGCCTGCGACGTCGCGGATCCGGCGGCGGTCGCCGCGCTGCTCGCCGGCGTTGCGGCGGAGCATCCGCTCACCGCCGTGCTGCACCTTGCGGGCGTACTCGACGACGGTGTGGTGGCCGCGCAGACTCCGGAGCGGCTCGCGGCCGTGCTGCGCCCAAAGGCCAGCGGCGCGTGGCACCTGCATGAGCAGACCCGTGGCCTCGACCTCGCCGGGTTCGTGCTCTTCTCCTCCGCCGCCGGCCTGTTCGGCTCGCCGGGCCAGGCCGGCTACGCGGCCGCCAACGCCTACCTCGACGCGCTGGCCGCCCGGCGGCGCACGCAGGGCCTGCCGGCGCAGTCGCTGGCCTGGGGGCTGTGGGAACTGTCCGAGGGGATGGCTGACCAGGTGGGCGTCGCCGGGCTGCGCCGGATGCGCCGCGCCGGTGTCGCGCAGCTGTCCGCGCAGGCCGGTCTGGCCCTGCTGGACCGGGCGCTGGCGGCGAACGCGCCGCGGCCGGTCCTCGCCGAGCTGGACCTGACCCTGCTGCGTGGGCAGGACCGCCGGGTCGACGCGCAGGTGGACGACCTGGTCAAGGAGTACGACGACACCTACCGCGTCGTCGCCGCGTTGCGGCCCGGCGGTGAGCGGCACGACTCGCTGC
>NZ_JBFBAO010000201.1:0-12741 GCF_040682255.1 Micromonospora sp. NPDC051296
CCGTTCCTCGTCATTACTACCAGCTCAGGCCGCCTGGAGACCCTCCGCACGGGCCAGCTCACGGAGCCGGCCGAGCGCCTGGATCTCCAGCTGCCAGCTCGAAGATCTCGTCCAGGTCCTTCCAGCTCAGGATCCGCTCCAGGGCGTCCGCGCCGGTGATGAAGAACAGCTGCACCTTCGGGCCGTACTCGGCGTGCAGGTCGCGCAGGGTGTCGACGGTGTAGGTCGGACCGCCCCGGTCGATGTCCACCCGGCTGACCTGGAAACGCGGGTTGGAGGCGGTGGCGATCACCGTCATCAGGTAGCGGTCCTCGGCCGAGCTGACCGGGACGTCCGCCTTCTGCCACGGCTGACCGGTCGGCACGAAGATCACTTCGTCGAGCCCGAACCGGTCCGCCACCTCGCTCGCCGCCACGAGGTGCCCTTGGTGGATCGGATCGAAGGTGCCGCCCATGATCCCGACCCGCCGGATGTCTTCCTCCACCCCATGATCGTATAGCCTGTTCTGCCCGCCCAGGCCGGACCGGGAACAGGTCCAGGCGACCCCACCGCCACGCGCACGCCGGCGGCCAGCCGGCTCAGCCGAGCTGGTCCACCAACTCCCGGTCCGTCACGACCGCGCGCAGGCCATCGACGTCGACCGGCAGCGGCTCACCCGGATTGGGGGTCGACTCCATCCACACGGCACGCCCATCGGCCCACACCGCGCCGGCGACGAGCTGGCCGTAACTGTCGTTGATCGCGTAGAACAGCGGCGTGCTGGCGGTGCCCTCCGTGCACTCGGCCACCTCCCCGCGCCGGTTGCCATCGGCACCTTTCCGCGCGGCGGCTGCCTCGACCCCCGCGCAGTCACGCGGCATCGGCTGGTGCGTCCCGTCATCGAGATAGAGCGTGAGGTGCCCACCGTCCTCCCGGTTGGGACCCAGGTTGATCACCGAGTAGGCATTGGTCTGGTCCGGCTCGGTCGGCTGGCAGGGGCCGTAACCCGACTGCATTACCCAGTTCTTGCCCTCGGGTAGTCGGTCCATCACGATGCGCACGTACTCGGGCCAGTTGCCGGGCGCGACCTGCTTGGTGTCGCCGGTGATCCGAGTCGCCTCCACGCAGTCATCCGGCGCCGTCGACCCGACCGGCCCGGGCGCGGTCCTCGGTGACAGCGGCGGTGCCGTCACCGGGGCCGGCGGGGGTGCGCCGAACTGGGCGGACTCGGATCCGTCCCCCGGTGACAGCAGGAACGGCGCGGCGATAGCACCCGTCGCGGCCACCGCCGCCAGCCCGGTCGTCACGGCGTAACCACGCCGGGCCCGCCGGGCGCGGGCAAGCGCCCCCTCGGCGAGGCCCGCGGGTACCGGCACGTCGGCGAGCTCACGCAACCCTCGGCCGAGGCGGTTCTCGATGTCGTTGGTCATCTCATCTCCATGGTCAGCGAAAGCTCGGGACAGGAGACACGAAGGCGGGCCAGGGTGCGATGGGTCTGGCTGCGCACCGTACCCACCGAGCACGACAGGATCGTCGCGATCTCGGCCTCGGGCAGATCCTCGTAGTAACGCAGTACGATGACCGCGCGCTGCCGGGGCGTGAGCCCACGCAGCGCCTCGGCCAGGGCCACCCGCAACGCGGTGGTGCCGGCGGGATCAGCAACCTGCGCGACCGGTTCCGGCAGCTCGGCGTACGCCCGCTCACGCCGGTGGCGCATCCGGCGCCACAGACTGACCTGCTGGTGGTAGAGGATCTTCCGCAGGTAGGCGTCGGGCGAACCGGAGCCCCGCAACGACGTCCAGCGGGTGGCGAGCTTCGCCAGCGCCGTCTGCAACAGATCTTCGGCGTCCTGCCGGTGCCCGGTGAGCAGGAGCGCGGAACGGAAGAGTGCCCCCTGCCGTGCCGCGACGTACTCCCGGAACTCCCGCTCGGCCGCACCGTCCATGCGTTGCCTCCCTCGTGTCACCCATCTACACGTCACGAGGGCCGCGTCGCTATGCCGGCGGGTGGAAAAAACCTGACGGCGGCATCGAACGGCGCTTACCGGGTCAGGCGGCGCAACCGGCGCCGGTCAGGCGGTCGTGGCGGCCACCGCCGTCCGCGCCACCAGGGCCCGGCGCAGGTCGTCGTCGGCGTCGGTGACCACCCGGCGCAACCCCGGCGTGAGGTCACCGCCGGCCAGCAGCGCCGCGGCCGCCTCCCGGGTGGGCTGGGCGACGGCGTAGCGGGGGAAGGCAAGCTTGGCCACCTCGTCGGCCACCCAGGGCGTACGCAGCCGCGCGGCGGCCGGCATGTCCGCGAAGTACCGCGATACGTAGTCGGCGGTCAGTTCCGTCTGCTCCGGCTGCCAGAAGCCCGCCGCGGTCGCCTCGACCAGGCGGTTGGACAACTCCGTGTTCGACACGATGATCTCCCACGCGGCCCGCTTCGCGGCCGGCTCGGGCAGCGTGGCCCGGCACCGGGCGGCCCGCTCCGCGCCGGCGGCGCTCGGGTCGGCCGCCGCCTCTGCCGCTATCTCGGCCTCGCCGGCCGCGCCCAGCACCACCAGCCGGCCCAGGATCGCCCAGCGCAGCTCGGTGTCGACGGCCAGCCCGACCGGCACGTCCCGGCCGGCGAGCCAACCGGCGAGCAGGTCGGCGTCGGTGGTCGCGGAGATCAGGCCACGCGCCGCGGCCAGTTGCAACGACTCCCCCGGCGCGGCGCCGTCGAGCAGCCGCCGGCAGGCGTCGGCGACCCGGGCCAGCGCGCCCTGCCGCGCCAACGGGTCGAGGTAGCGGTCGACCAGCGAGCGGCTCAGGGCCAGCACGTCCTCGGCGATGATCACCTCGGCCTCGGCGGGCAGCGCCGCCGCGATCAGGTCGACCACCGCGAGGACCGGCCGTTCGCCGTCGGTCGCCGCGTCCAGCGCCTCACCCCAGAGCAGTGCCCGGGCCAACGGGTCGGCCAGCCGGGGCAGCAGCAGCGGCACGGCGTCGGCCGAGGCCGCGTCCAGGCGGATCTTGGCGAAGGTCAGGTCACCGTCGTTGGGCAGCAGCACCGTCGCCGCCGGCTCGCCGGCCAGGCCGGCGAGCACCGTACGGCCGTCGTCGGTCTTCGGGTCGAGGTCGACCTCGAACCGGTCGGCGGTGCCGTCGACGGCGTACCGGCCCACGCCGATGCGGTGCGGGCGCAGCACCGGATGCGTCGGCGGCGCGGTCTGCGTGATGGCCACCTCGGCGTAGCGGCCGTCGGCGGCCACCGCCACCTCGGCCCGCAGGGTGTTGACCTGCGCGCTACGCAGCCAGGACTCCGCCCAGCCGCTGAGGTCCCGCCCGCTCGCGGAGGCCAGGCTGGCGAGGAGATCCGCCAGGGTGGCGTTGCCGAACCGGTGCCGGGCGAAGTGGTCGTTCAGACCGGCCAGGAAGGCCTCGTCGCCGAGCCACGCCACCAGTTGCCGCAGCACGCTGGCGCCCTTGGCGTACGAGATGCCGTCGAAGTTGAGCAGCCCCTCGGCGGCGTCGGTGACCTGCTCGGGGGCGACCGGGTGGGTGGAGGGGCGTTGGTCGGCCGCGTATCCCCACGCCTTGCGGCGCAGGGCGAAGGTCGTCCACGCCTCGCCGAACCGGGTCGCCTCGGCGGTGACCCGGGTGCCCAGGTACTCCGCGAACGACTCGTTCAGCCACAGGTCGTCCCACCAGCGCATGGTGACCAGGTCACCGAACCACATGTGCGCCATCTCGTGGGCGATGGTGGTGGCCCGCAGCTCGCGCTGGGTGTCGGTGACCGCCGACCGGAAGATGTAGTCGTCGCGGAAGGTCACCAGGCCCGGGTTCTCCATCGCACCGGCGTTGAACTCCGGCACGAACGCCTGGTCGTACTTGCCGAACGGGTAGCGCTCGTCGAACAGCTGGTGGAAGCGGTCCAGGCACTGCTTCGTGACGGTGAAGATCTCTTCCGCGTCGGCGTCCAGGTGCTCGGCGAGGGAACGTCGGCAGTAGACCCCGAGCGGGATCCCGTCGTGGCTGTCCCGGCGTACGTGCCAGGGGCCGGCGATCAGGGTGAAGAAGTACGTCGCGATGGGCAGGGTGGGGGCGAACTCCCAGCGCCCCGGACTCGGGTTGGCGGCCAGTCCGGCGTTGGCCGCCACCGTCCAATGTTCCGGGGCGGTGACCGAGAGGGTGACCGGCGCCTTCAGGTCGGGCTGGTCGAAGGCGGCGAAGATGCGCTGCACATCGTCCAGGAAGGACATCGCGTAGAGGTAGGTCTCGCCGTCGGCGGGGTCGACGAACCGGTGCATCCCCTCGCCGGTGTTCGTGTACGCCATCTCGGCTTCCACGGTCAGCGTGTTCTCTTCGGCGAGCCCGGTCAACGGCAGCCGGTTGTCGTCCAGCGCGGCGGGGTCGAGGTCGGCGCCATTGAGGCGTACCGCCAGCAGTTTCGCGGGCTTGACCTCGGCGAAGGTCTCGGTGCCGGTGGCCCGGAACCGGATCGTGACGTGCGAGCGGAACCGCTCGGCGCCCCCGGTCAGGTCGAGGTCCACCTGGTAGGACGCGACGGTGATCGACGCGCCACGCGCGGTCGACTCTGCACGGCTCAGGCTCGGCATCCGCTTATCCTGCCCGATGAGGGAACGAACCGGCTTCCCGATTTCCCCTGGCACTGGAGGACTGGACCATGACAACGCACCCCAAGGGTGATTTCGACCTCGCCCGGGCTGTATGGCAGCGGGCCGAGGGCGACACCTCGGAGGCGGCGGTGGAGGTCGCCTTCGTCGACGACCTCATCGGTATGCGCAACTCAGCCGAACCGGACGGCCCGGTGCTGGTGTTCACGCAGGCCGAATGGGACGCCTTCGTCGCCGGTGCCCAGGACGGCGAGTTCGACCTGGACTGACCGCCCCGGGCCGCTCACCGCCCCACCCGGGCACTAGTCCTGGTCACCGCCGCCCCAACCCAGGCCGCCGGGCCCGGGTGCGTGGTGGAAACCGGGATGGCCGGCGACGTCGAGGCAACGCTCGCCGTCGGGGCCGACCGCCCCACAGAACAGCCGCTCGGCCCGCTGCCAGGCGTCGGCCGGGGAGAGCGCGGACGCGCCGAGCGCCAGCTCGGGCCGGAGCAGGCTCAGCGCCTCGGCGTACCCCACCGCGACCTCCCGGGCGACGGCCAGGTCGGGCGCGGAGAAGCCGAGATGCACGGTGAAGAACCGGCCCGTCCGGGCCGCCCGCCCCGGTGGCACGGCCGGCGGCGGATCGCCGCCGATCAGCGGCCCGACCATCCACCGCCGCCAGTACGCCGAACCGTTGTCCCGCATCCGTCCTCCCCCCGGTTTCGCGCCGGCCGACCCGCCTCCCCGCCGGGCGCCGACCGCCTGGTCGAGGCGGAGCGGCCGGCGCGGGTGCGCCACCGCGCCGAACGGGACGGTGGCGACGCCACTGCCCGCAGCTAACCAGGTTCTCCGGCTCCTGGGAGGGGCCAGCCAACGTACGCTTTGCCGTCCCTAAGCGTTCGGTGCCGTCTGTTTGTCACTTCTGCGCGTTCCAGCGGTACGGATATGGGTAGAAGCACCCCGGTAACGGACAAAGCGGCCGGGGGCGGCCACGCACGCAGCAGGGGGCCTGGTGGCGACCATTCCGAGGGACCGCAGCCCGGACAGCACCGTGGCCTTCCTCCGGGCCGGCTACCGATTCATCAGCGAGCGGTGCGAGCGGCACGGCAGCGACATCTTCCAGGCCCGGCTGCTGCTGGAGCCGACGATCTGCCTGCGCGGCCGGCCGGCCGCCGAACTGTTCTACGACGCCGACCGGTTCGTCCGCGAGGGCGCCATGCCGACCCGGGGGCAGCGGACGCTGACCGGCCGGGGTGGCGTGCAGGGCCTCGACGGTGCCGCCCACCATGACCGTAAGGCGATGTTCATGTCGCTGATGACCCCGACCGCCGTCCGGCACCTCGGGCAGCTCTTCGCCGACGAGTGGCAGGCCCGGATTCCCGCCTGGGAGTTGGCCGGGCCGGTGACCCTGCACACCGAGGTCGCCTCGATGCTGACCCAGGCGGTCTGTGGCTGGGCCGGGGTGCCGCTGGCCTCCGGCGAGGCGGACCGGCGTACCGCGAACCTGCAAGCCATGATCAATAGTGCCGCCGCGATCGGGCCGCGGCACTGGCGCGGCCGGTTGGGCCGGCTGCGCGGCGAGCGCTGGGCCGCCGACCTCGTCGAACGGGTACGCGCCGGCTCGCTGCCCGCTCCAGAGGGCAGCGCCCTGCGGGTGATCGCCGAGCACCGCGACGGCCAGGGACGACCGCTGCCCCGCCGGGTCGCCGCGGTCGAGCTGCTGAACGTGTTGCGCCCGACCGTCGCCGTGGCCGGGTTCGTGGTCTTCGCCGCGCTGGCCCTGCACGACCACCCGTGCTGGCGGCAGCGGGTACGCGACAGCGACGAGGTGACCGAGCAGTTCGTTCAGGAGGTACGCCGCTACTACCCGTTCTTCCCGGTGGCCGCGGCCCGGGTCCGGCGCTCCTTCGACTGGCAGGGCTACCACTTCCCCCTGGGCCGCCGGGTGCTGCTGGATCTCTACGGCACCGATCACCACCCGGCGCTGTGGCCGGAGCCGGAGCTGTTCCGGCCGGAACGCTTCACCGGCTGGCGGGGCGACCCGTTCGCGCTGGTCCCGCAGGGCGGCGGTGGGCACCTCACCGGGCACCGCTGCGCCGGCGAGTGGATCGCCATCGAGTTGTTGAAGCGGGCGGTGACCCTGCTGACCGGCGCGATGCGGTACGACGTACCGCCGCAGGACCTGGCGGTCGACCTGCGCCGGATGCCGGCCCTGCCGGCCAGCGGCTTCGTGGTCACCGATGTCCGCCGTACCGGCTGACCAGGGGAGCGGCACCGCCCGCCTGGTCTGGCATTTCTCCACGGAGTCGTCCCGGCCGCCCGCAGAATGAGGAATCGTCGGGATAGGTGACATACCTGTTCGAACCCGGCGCGCACGGCCGGCGGCGGACCCACGGAGGGAGCAACGATGGCGCACAACATTCGCGGTAGGGCGGCGGGGCGCAAGCCCCCGGCCCAGCTCGCCGCCCTGATCCTGGCGGTGATCTTCCTCCTGATCGGGGTCCTCGGATTCATCCCGGGCATCACCACCGACTACTACGACCTGAGCTTCGCCGGACACCATTCAGAGGCGAAGCTGCTCGGGCTGTTCCAGGTCTCGGTCCTGCACAACCTGGTGCACCTCGTCTTCGGCCTGGTCGGCCTGGTGCTGGCCCGCACCCTGGCCGGCGCGCGGGTCTTCCTGATCGGCGGGGGCGCGGTGTATCTCGTCCTGTGGATCTACGGGCTGGCCGTGGTGAACAAGGGATCGGCCAACTGGATACCGGTGAACAACGCGGACAACTGGCTGCACCTGCTGCTCGGCATCGGCATGCTGGCCCTCGGTCTGCTGCTGTCCAAGCGCGCCGGCACCGGTGGCCGGCTGGACAATCCGATCGACCGTCCCTGAGCGTCAGGCCGCGACCGGCAGCCGCTTGGCGAGGAAGACCCGGTTCGGGCCGCCAGCGCGTTCGCGGTAGGCCGGCACCGGCTCGTACCCGCCGGACCGGTAGAGCGAGATCGCGACCGGCAGGTACGTCCCGGTCTCCACGCAGAGCACCGAGTGCCCCCGCCGGAAGGCCAGTTCCTCCAGCGCGGCCAGCAACTGCCGGCCGATCCCCCGGCCCCGGTACGCCGGACGGACGTACATCCCCGACAGCTCGCCGACGCCGTCGGCCAACTCCCGAAGGCCACCGCAGGCCACCGCCCGGCCGGCGATCACCACCGCCAGGTAGCGGACGTCGTCCCGCGGCGCGCCGGTCTCGCCGAGTTCGCGCTGCTGGGCCGTGACCAGCGCGGCGACCTCCGGATCCGTGGCGGGACGGGACTCGATCAACATCACGCCACGCTATGCCCGCAGGATTTCCCGGAGGTTTCCGGCAGTCGTCCCGATTTCGGAGCGCACCCGGCTATCAGGCGTCATCCTCGTCGGTGTCCGGCGTCGGCTCGACCTCGTCCGCCGGTCGCTGCCGGCGGGCCTTGCGGGCCGCCAGGCGTTCGGCCGCGTTGGCCCGGGTCGTCTGTTCCTCCAGCCGGACGTCCCGGCCGCGGGCGCCGGGCACGAAGTCGACCCCGGCGTAGAGGGTCGGCTGCCAGTCGAACTCCCGCTCGCCGATGCGGACCAGGTCGCCGGGCTGAGCGCCCGCCTTGGCCAGCTGATCCTCGACACCCAGCCGGGCCAGCCGGTCGGCGAGATAGCCGACCGCCTCGTCGTTGTCGAAGTTCGTCTGGCGTACCCACCGCTGCGGGCGGGTGCCGCGCACGGTGTACGAGCCGTCCGGCTCCGCCTCGATGGTGAACCCGGCGTCGTCGACCGCCTTCGGCCGGATCACGATCCGGGTCGGCTCGGCCGGCGGCGCCGCGGACCGCGCCTGCTCCACCAGCTCGGCCATCGCGAAGGTGAGCTCCTTCAGCCCCTCTCGGGTGGCCGCCGACACCTCGAAGACCCGCAGGCCACGCGCCTCCAGGTCAGGCCGGACGATCTCCGCGAGGTCGCGCCCGTCGGGCACGTCGACCTTGTTCAGCGCAACCATGCGGGGCCGGTCGGCCAGGCCGCCGTACGCGGCCAGTTCCGCCTCGATGGTGTCGATGTCGGCCAGCGGATCCCGACCGGGCTCCAGGGTGGCCGTGTCGATCACGTGCACCAGCACGGCGCAACGCTCGACGTGCCGGAGGAACTCCAGCCCCAGCCCCTTGCCGGTGGCCGCGCCCGGGATCAGGCCGGGCACGTCGGCGACCGTGAAGGTGTGGTTGTCGACCCGGACCACGCCGAGATTCGGCACCAGGGTGGTGAACGGGTAGTCGGCGATCTTCGGCTTGGCCGCGGAGATCACCGAGATCAGCGACGACTTTCCGGCCGACGGGAAGCCCACCAGGCCGACGTCGGCGACGCTCTTGAGCTCCAGCACCACGTCCAGCTGCTCGCCCGGCTCGCCCAGTTCGGCGAAGCCGGGCGCCTTGCGACGGGCGTTGGCCAGCGAGGCGTTACCCCGGCCACCGCGCCCGCCCCGGGCTGCCTCGAAGGTGGTCCCGGCACCGACCAGGTCGGCCAGCACGGTGCCGTCCGAGGTCTGCACGACCGTCCCGTCGGGCACCTTGAGCACCAGGTCGCCGCCGTTGGCGCCGTCCCGGTTCGAGCCCGCGCCACCGCGGCCGTTCGGGGCCTTGACGTGCGGGCGGAAGTGGAAGTCGAGCAGCGTGTGCACCTGCGGGTCGACCACCAGGGAGACGGTGCCGCCGTGCCCGCCGTTGCCCCCGTCGGGGCCGCCGAACGGCTTGAACTTCTCCCGGTGAATCGAGACACAGCCGTGCCCGCCGTCGCCGGCCTGCAGGTGCAGGACGACCCGGTCAACGAACGTCGTCACGCCGCAATCCTTCCAGCGGGGTCTGTCCCCGCGCGAGAAATGGCGAAGCGGGCCGGGACATCAGGTCCACGGCCCGCTTACGCCGGAGAACTACTGCTGCGGCACGATGCTGACGGTCTTGCGACCGCGCTTGGTGCCGAACTGGACCGCACCGGCGGCCAGCGCGAAGAGCGTGTCGTCGCCGCCGCGGCCGACCAGGTCACCGGGGTGGAACTTGGTGCCGCGCTGCCGGATGAGGATCTCACCCGCGCTGACGACCTGACCACCGAAGCGCTTCACGCCGAGCCGCTGGGCCGCGGAGTCACGGCCGTTACGCGAGCTGGACGCACCCTTTTTGTGAGCCATCTGAGGACGACCTACTTCCCGCTGGAGATGCCGGTCACCTTGACCTGGGTCAGCGGCTGGCGGTGACCCTGGCGCTTGTGGTAGCCGGTCTTGTTCTTGAACTTGTGGATCCGGATCTTCGGGCCCTTGGTGTGCGCGGCGATCTCGCCGGACACCTCGACCTGAGCGAGCTTCGCCGCGTCGGTCACCAGGTCGTCACCGTCGACGAGGAGCACCGCGGCGAGCTTCACCGCGTCGCCGGGGGCACCGACGAGCTTCTCGACCTCGATCACGTCGCCTTCGGCGACCTTGTACTGCTTGCCGCCGGTCTTGACGATCGCGTACATCGGAGGCGGACTCCCTGTCGTTGAGGCTGCTGACGGGCGTCCCCGCGGCGGCTCGCCGGGTAGCAGAGGCACGGCGGCGCGGGCACGCGGGAACTCGGCACACCAAAGTGCGCCGCAGGCTAGCGTACGCCATGGCCTGCCCCGACCCCAAACCGGGTGCAAGGAAGGGCCCCTTCTTAACGCCTGGGGTAGAGGAAGGGCCCCTTATTAACAGCCGGCTCCCTGGGTTCGGCGCCGACATCCGGATCGCGCCGAAGGCTCCGGCCATACGCCGAGGCCCCTCCCGGCGGACGTCGCCGCCAGGAGGGGCCCGTCGAGCATCGGCCGGCCCACGAACCAGCTGGACCCGGCCCACCTGCCGCCGGCCGGATCAGCCCGTCACGGGCCAGCTCAGCCAGCCGGTTACGGGCCAGGTCAGCCGGTCACGGCCGGGTACGCCGGCGCGCGCCACCCCGGCGGGAACGCCGCCGGCCGGTGCCACCCTCGGCACCGTCCTCCTCGTCGCCCTCGCTCAGCGCGTCCGGGTCGTCCGGCGCGGCCAGCCGGGCGGACTCGCCCTGCTGGCTGTCCGCGACGGCCGGTGCGGCCGGGGTCTCCGTCTCGTAGCGGGACAGGTCGTAGCCCATGGTGTCGTGGAAGTCGGCGTCGGCGGTGCTCGTGGTGTCGGTCTCGGTGACCTCCACCACGGTCCGCTCGGCCGAGGCGCTCTTGCGGGCCCGACGCCGGGACGAACCAGTCGGCTGCTCGGTTGCCGGGGCACCCGCTCCGGCGACCGCCTTGACCTTCTCTCCGCCGCCCGCGCGGGGCTTCTCCGGCACCGGCTCGGTGTGGATGATCAGGCCACGGCCCTTGCAGCACTCACAGGTCTCGCTGAACGCCTCCAGCAGCCCCGCGCCGATCCGCTTGCGGGTCATCTGCACCAGGCCCAGCGACGTGATCTCGGTGACCTGGTGCTTGGTGCGGTCCCGGCCCAGGCACTCGGTCAGCCGGCGCAGCACCAGTTCCCGGTTCGACTCCAGCACCATGTCGATGAAGTCGATCACCACGATGCCGCCGATGTCCCGCAGCCGCAGCTGGCGGACGATCTCCTCGGCCGCCTCCAGGTTGTTGCGGGTGACCGTCTCCTCCAGGTTGCCGCCGGCGCCGGTGTACTTGCCGGTGTTGACGTCGACGACGGTCATCGCCTCGGTCCGGTCGATCACCAGGTGGCCACCGGACGGCAGGAAGACCTTGCGGTCGAGCCCCTTGAGGATCTGCTCGTCGATCCGGCACTCCGCGAAGACGTCCGTGGTGCCGACGTGCCGGCGCAGCCGCGTGACGAGGTCCGGCGAGACGTGCGACAGGTACGACTCGACCATGTCGTACGCCCCGTCGCCCTCGATCACCAGCTCGCGGAAGTCCTCGTTGAACAGGTCGCGGACCACCCGGATGACCAGATCCGGCTCCTCGTAGAGCAGCACCGGCGCGCCGCCCTCGGCCGCCTTGGCCTGGATGTCCTCCCACTGCGCCTGGAGCCGCTTCACGTCCCGGGCCAGCTCGTCCTCGCTGGCCCCCTCGGCCGCGGTCCGGACGATCACCCCGGCGCCGTCCGGGACGAGCTTCTTCAGCACGTCCCGCAGCCGCTTGCGCTCGGTGTCCGGCAGCTTGCGGCTGATCCCGGAGGCGTTGCCGCCCGGCACGTAGACCAGGTGCCGGCCGGAGAGCGCGATGTGGCTGGTCAGCCGGGCGCCCTTGTGCCCGATCGGGTCCTTGGTGACCTGCACCAGCACCGAGTCGCCGGACTTGAGCGCCTGCTCGATCGAGCGGGCCCGCCCCTCCAGGCCGGTGGTGTCCCAGTTGACCTCGCCGGCGTACAGGACCGCGTTGCGGCCCCGGCCGATGTCGACGAACGCCGCCTCCATGCTGGGCAGCACGTTCTGCACCTTGCCGAGGTAGACGTTGCCGGCCATGGTGCCGGCGGAGTTGCGGGTGACGTAGTGCTCGACCAGGACGCCGTCCTCGAGCACGGCGATCTGGGTGCGGTCACCGCGCTGGCGTACCGCCATCACCCGGTCGACCGCCTCCCGGCGGGCCAGGAACTCGGACTCGCTGAGGATCGGCGGGCGGGTCCGGCGCTGCTCGCGGCCGTCCCGGCGGCGCTGCCGCTTGGCCTCCAGCCGGGTCGAGCCGGAGACGCCCTGCACCTCGTCGACCGTCCGGCGCGGCTCCCTGATCTTCACCACGGTGGGTACGCCGTCGTCGGCGGCGCCCTCGGTGTCGCCAGCGCCCCGGCGGCGGCGCCGCCGGCGCCGGCGGGTCATCCCGTCGCCCTCGGCCTCGTCACCGGTCTCGTCCGCCTCGGCCTCGTCCGCCTCAGCCTGGACGGCCTCCTCGGCCTCCTCGGCCTCCTCGTCCTCGACATCCTCGATGTCCTCGGTGCCGCCCTTGCCACGGCCCCGGCCCCGGCGACCACGCCGGCGACGGCGCCGCCCGGCGATGGTCTCCTCGTCTTCCTCTTCCTCCTCCTCGGCGGCCTCCTCGGCCTCCACGGCGGGTTCCTCGTCGACCTCGACCTCCACCACGGGCTCGGCCTCCCGCCGGCCCCGGCGGCGCCGACGACGACTACAGGCGGGACGCCAAGACCCGGCCGCTGCCCGACGCACTAGCTGAGCGGATCGAGCAGTGGC
>NZ_JBFBAO010000202.1:0-12737 GCF_040682255.1 Micromonospora sp. NPDC051296
GTACAGCCTCCGGATCGTGTTGGAGAACCTGCTGCGGCACGAGGACGGCGACGGCACCGCCGAAGCGATCCACGCCCTGCGCAACTGGGGTGCGGACGACGCGCACGAAATCGCGATCGATCTCCACCCCGCCCGCGTGTTCCTGCACGACACCAACGGCGTGCCCACCCTGGTCGACCTGGCGGCGATGCGCGACGCGATCGTGGCCCTCGGCGGTGACCCTGGGGGTGTCAACCCGTCTATCCCCGCTGAACTCGTCGTTGACCACTCCGTCGTCGCCGACGTGTTCGGCCGCCCGGAGGCGCGGGAGTTGAACGTGGCTATCGAGTACTCGCGTAACGCCGAGCGGTACCGCTTCCTTCGCTGGGGCCAGACGAATCTGCGGAATCTGGCCATCGTGCCACCGGGCACCGGCATCATGCATCAGGTCAACGTGGAGCACCTGGCCCGGGTCGTCATGGTCGACGACGGGTGGGCGTACCCCGACCTGTGCCTGGGCACGGACTCGCACACCACCATGGTCAACGGGCTCGGTGTGCTCGGCTGGGGCATCGGCGGCATCGAGGCCGAGGCCGTCATGCTCGGCCAGCCGCTGTCCATCCGGCTGCCCCGTGTCGTCGGAGTTCGGCTGCGCGGCGCGCTGCCCGAGGGCAGCACCGCCACCGATCTCGTCCTCACCGTCACCGAGCTGATGCGTCGCCACGGGGTGGTGGGCAGCTTCGTCGAGTTCTCCGGACCCGGCATCGCCGAGATCACCCTGCCCGACCGGGTCACCATCGCGAACATGAGCCCCGAGTTCGGCTCCACCTGCGCGTACTTCCCCATCGACGAGGAGACCCTGCGATACCTCCGGTTCACCGGCCGGCCCGCCACCCAGGTCGCGCTGGTCGAGGCGTACGCGAGGGAGCAGGGCCTGTGGCACGACCCGGGCCGGCAGATCCGGTACTCGGAGATCGTCGACCTCGATCTCGGGGCGGTCGTGCCCTCGCTCGCCGGACCACGGCGGCCGCAGGACCGGGTGGCGCTCAGCGCCGCGAAGCCCGCCTTCCGGCGAGCCCTCCAGGACGCGAACCCCACCGACGTATCGCCGCACGCGGCGGCCGAGCCCATCCGCCGGTCCGTACCCATGGTGATCGACGGGGAGCCGACGACGCTCGACGACGGACATGTCGCCATCGCCGCGATCACATCCTGTACCAACACGTCCAACCCGTCCGTCATGGTGGCTGCCGGGCTGCTGGCCCGCAACGCCGTGCGGCGCGGCCTGGGCCGCAAGCCCTGGGTCAAGACCAGCCTCTCTCCCGGGTCACGGGTGGTCACCGACTACTACGACAAGGCCGGCCTCACGCCCTACCTGGAAAAGCTCGGCTTCCACCTGACCGGGTACGGCTGCATGACCTGCATCGGCGCCTCCGGGCCACTCATCCCCGCCGTCTCGCGAGCCGTCCGCGACCACGACCTCGCAGTCGTCGCGGTGCTCTCCGGCAACCGCAACTTCGACAGCCGCATCCACCCCGACGTGCGGATGAACTACCTCGCCGCACCACCGCTGGTCGTCGCCTACGCGCTGACCGGCACGATGGACATCGACCTGACCAGCGAACCGCTTGGGCTCGATCACACCGGCGAGCCCGTCTACCTGTCGGACATCTGGCCCACCTCGCGGCAGGTCCAGGACGTCATCGACGCCACCGTGGACCCGCAGATGTTCACCCGCGCCTACGCCGAGGTGTTCACCGGCGACGAACGCTGGCAGGAACTCTCGACGCCGGTCGGCGCCACCTTCGTCTGGGACGACACCTCCACCTACCTACGGCGGCCGCCTTACCTGGAGGCCACGACTGCCCAACCGCCGCCGCTGGCCGACATCGTGGGCGCACGCATCCTGGTCAAGCTCGGCGACTCCGTCACCACCGACCACATTTCGCCTGCCGGCGCCATCCCGACGCACACCCCGGCCGGCCGGTACCTGCGCGACCTCGGTGTGCCACCCGGCGAGCTGAACACCTACGCCTCTCGCCGCGGCAACCACGAGGTGATGATGCGCGGCACGTTCGCGAACGTGCGGCTACGCAACCAGCTCGTCCCGGGCACCGAAGGTGGTTACACGCTCCATGACGGTTCCGTCGCGTCGATCTACGACGCCGCGATGGCGTACGGGGCGGAAAGGTTGCCGTTGCTCGTACTGGCCGGCAAAGACTACGGCGCCGGCTCGTCCCGCGACTGGGCGGCCAAGGGTCCGTCCCTGCTGGGAGTCCGGGCTGTACTCGCCGAGTCGTTCGAACGCATCCACCGCTCCAACCTGGTCGGCATGGGCATCCTGCCCCTGCAGTTCGTCGACGGCCACAGCGCCAACAGTCTCGGCCTCACGGGCCACGAGACCTTCAGCATCACCGGGCTGGCCGACCCGATACCCGGCACGGTCACCGTGCACGCCGGACACGTCACGTTCTCGGCCAAGGTCCGCCTGGACACCCCACGCGAGGCCGAGTACTACCGGCACGGCGGGATCATGCCGTACGTCCTTCGCCACCGGCTTCCTGCCTGACCAACCCGCGTCCCGGCCTGACCACCGGGTGCCGCCGCGTCGGAACGACGCGACGGCACCCGGTGGATCCGCTCGGCTTCCGCGCTTCGGTCAGCGAGTCGCGTCGCGGACCATCCGCAGCTTCTGGACCCGCTCCACGATCAGCGGCGGACCCTCGACGTACTCGCCGTGCTTCAGCCGCGCCGAGTTGACCTTGTACCGGTCGGCGAGCACCGCCGTACGGTGCAGGGCGAGGCTGCGCAGGCAGTCGCTCACCGGGTCGACCCGCTCGGCCGCCGGCACGGCCGACTCATCGCAGTCTTCGGCGTACGCCAGCCCGTCAGTTGGCGACTTGCCTTCCCGGACGTTGTCGCGCGCGGCGAGCAGGCTCGCGGTCACCACCGGCGACCGGTTGGGCAGGTCCGCCGGCAACTGCTCGCCGCCGAAGAGGACCATGGCCAGCAACTCGTCGTGCTCCAACGCCCGCGCCCAGCCGAGCTTCGAGTAGGCCTGGAGCAACTGGACGGCCTTGGTCACCTCGGCGTTGGCCTTGCCCAGCGACGTGGTGGCGTCGCTGATCTCCGGGTAGACCGTGTCGTAGTACCGCTGCATGTCCGCGTTCAGCCGGTCCTTCACCTCCTTCTGGGCTCGCGTCTCGACCTCGGCGTTCTCGCCGCCCTGCTGCGCGGCGGATTCGAACTGGGTGCGGAAACGCACGTCCCACTGGCCCAGGAAGTGCCCCGCGTCGTAGCACGCGCCGACCACCCCGGTGTTCCGGTTGCGGCGGCACACCTCACCGACCGGCATGACGGCCGACCAGTCCGTGAAGCGCTGGGTCTGATCGCCCCAGACCACCTGGAGTGCCATCGTCACCTGGATGTCGCCCCGCTCGACGTCCCACGGGCCCTGCGGTTCGATCTCCAGATTGACGAGCTGTGCCTCGTGGCAGAGCCGGATCACCGGCCCGGCGGGCAGGACGTGCCGGGCCAGGTGGGCGATCTCCGGGGTCTTCGCGATGGTCACCTGGGCCGGGCGGGTGAGCTGCTGGCTGGAACCCGGCTGGCAGGCCGGCACCTTGGTCGGGTCGACCGTCCGTCCCTCGGCCGGGGCCTGCTGATCGGCATCATCGAACATGTCGTGCCGGCGGTCGCCCCGGATGGCGTCACGCTCCACGATCAGCAGATCGTTGACCTCCTTGGTGGCCTTCTGGTAGCCCTCGACCAGCTTGGTGAACAGGTTGTTGGTCCAGTCGCCGTTCTCCGTCTTGTCCAGTGGCTTGCTGAAGTGCCGGTGCGCGTCGAGCAGCGACTCGCCGTCGTTGACCAGGGCGGTGATACGGTCCGCGGCAACCCGCCGGGTGTGTTGCGGGTTCTCCGCCGACATCAGTTCGTAGGCACCGCTGAGCACGTTCCAGTTGGCCACATCGGCGACCTGCCGGCCGGTCCCAGGGTGGCCGTACTTCGTGGCGGCGTACCAGTCCAGGTATGCGATGGCACCGTTCGGGCCGAACACGTCGTCCCCACCCCGGTTGATCACCGAGATGACGTCGGCATTGGCATAGGAGCCAGGACTCGGCCCGACGAACGGTTCGGCACGCATGGTGACCGTCGCGCCGACGTGCAGATCCCGCTCCGCCCGCCAGAAGTCGTCCCAGGGCAGCACCGCGCCGTCGTACTTGTCCGCGTGGTGCACGGCGCCGTCGATCGTGTTGAGCAGCGGCGTCATCTGGCTGGTGCGCTGCGCGGCGAGGATCTCGGCTCCCCAGGTGTCGAGTTGCACGGAAAGCTGGAACAGGGCCCGTTCGATTTCGACCAGCTTCTCGATGGTGTGGTTCTGGCGCTCGAGCAGCTCGTTGAAACGTGTTTCGGTGTTCTCGAAGAGCTGGACGAGTTTCGCGTCGATCGCGTCGAAGCGGGTTTCCATCTTGTCGGAAAGCGCTTTGATGTCGTTCCGGATGCCCGCGAGCTGGTCCAGCATCCGCTGCTCCACGCTCGGCCCGGTGAAGAGCGGCACGATGGCGCCGACCACGCCGATGATGTTGCCGGCCAGCGCGGCGGTGCCGAGCGAGAAGATGGCCTCCTTCGCGCCGAGTCCGGCGATCTTCGGCAGGTAGTCGTTGATCGCCGTGGCGACCTTCACTGCCGCGTCGCCGATGCCCTTGACCCGCTTGCCGGCGTTCTTGTCGACGAAGGTGACGATCTGGGCCAGGCCGGTGATCATCTCCTTGCTGTCGTCGATGTACTTCTTGCGGCCCTTGGCGTCGGCCTCCGCCGCAGTCCGGGCCGCCTCGCTGGGGGTGGGTCCGTCGGTCTTGGCGCCGTATGCCTTATCAAGCTGCTCGGCCTTGGCGATCGCCTGGCTGGTCTGCGTGCGCAGGTCAGCCAGCATCTGGTCGAACTGCTGATCCGCCTCGGCCTCCAGTTTCGCGACGTTCCCCTCCGCCACCGCCGCCAGCAGGGCCGACACGTTGAACCGTCCCTTGAGCAGCGGATCGTTGTGCAGGCCGGCCGACCCGACGGTGGGCCGGATCCCACGGGGGGCGCCGTAGCGGGTCCGCCACACCTCGGCGAAGGTCGCGTCCTGCAGCGCTTGGACGCGCACCGCCGACCAGGCGATCCGCCGGACGGCGGCCACCCGGTCCTCGTCGGAGGAGGAGCGGCGCAGGTTGGTGACGACGTCCCGCACCGAGCCGAGGTTGGGTCGGCCGACACCGACAAGCTCCTGGGTGACGGCGAGCATGGTCGGCGAGGCCATCGCCGCCGGGGTACGGGTGTTGTCGTTGGTGGTGTCGTTGAGGATCTCGATCAGGCGGAGGGTCAGCTCCCAGGAGGAGCGCCGCTTGTCGTCCTCGGTGAGCTTGGCCGCCATCCGGCCGGCCATGAGGTCGGCATGCGCGGTGAGCGCGGCGGCGTCCGCCGCCGGGTTGCGTTCCCGCCAGCCGACCAGCTCGGCGCTGAGCACCGCGTCCCGCTGGGCGAGAACCGGGTCTGCGTACCGCAGGCCGACATGAGTGACGAAGAGTTGGCGGTCCAGCGCCGCCTCGTCGATCTTGATGGGCTCAGCCGCCCTCGCCGGCCCGGCGGCGACCACCTGAGGCAGGCTGGCCAGCATCGCCCCGGCCAGCAGGCCAGCGAGTATCCGGCGGATCCGGCCGGCCGGAACCGAGGCGCGCCGGTGGACGCCGCCTCTACTTTCCTGTCGCACTTGCTCTCTCCCTTGTGCGTGCATGGTGACGGCCGGACGCGATGGCGTCCGGCCGTTCACGAGGCTCGCGTGAGCCACTGGAAAGTCACTGGAACCGCTGGCTGTCCGCTCGCGGCCGGTCGAGCCTTGTGACGAACATCCCAAGCCGGAGCCCGAGCCCGACGATTCCACTACCAGCGCGGTTCTACCGACCTGTCGATGGCATTGGTGGAACGATGGGAGATGTGGGAACTGCGAAAACAGCTACACCGGCCGTCTCGCCGCTTGCCGGCGAGCCAATCAAACGTGCCGACGCCGAGCGGCTCGCGGGAGTGCTGAAGGCATTCGCCGACCCGGCCCGGCTGCGACTGCTCAGCCTGATCCAGTCCGCCCCCGACGGCGAGGCGTCCGTGAGTGACCTCACCGCGCCGCTCGGTCTCTCCCAGCCGACCGTGAGTCATCACCTTCGGATCCTCACCGAGGCCGGCCTGCTCGAACGCGAGAAGCGGGGCGTCTGGGCGTACTACCGCCTGGTGCCGTCCGCGATCGCGGCGGTCGCCGACCTGTTGACTCCGCCCCGCAAGCGGGCAACAAAGAAGGCCCGCTGAGAGGAGCGCCCGGCCGGGCTGCTCACCGGGCGTTGCCGCCGCTACGTGTCGTGTCGGCCGGCATGCTGGCGGCGGCGAGGCACCGTGGGGGCCGTGGTGGGCATCAGCTGCCGCAGCAACCGCCGGTCTGGCCCTCGCCGGGGGTGATCAGGGTCAGCGGCGCGGACAGCAGTCCACCGGAAAGGCCGGTGGCCAGGCCTCGGCCCGCAGCCGCAGCGGTGGGGGCGGGGCCGCAGCAGCTGTCGGTGCCGGTGGAGTCGACGGGGTTGCTGTTGCACACGCCGGTTTCGGGCAGGTCGAGCTGGACGTCGTGGGCTGCCTGCCAATCGCCGGCGAGGGCGGCGATGACGGAGCGGACCTGCTCGTAGCCGGTGGCCATGAGGAAGGTGGGCGCGCGGCCGTAGCTCTTCATGCCGACGGCGTAGTAGCCGGGCTCGGGGTGAGCCAGTTCGTCGACGCCGTGCGGAGGCACGGTGCCGCAGGAGTGCTCGTTCGGGTCGATCAGTGGGGCCAGAGCCCGGGTGGCGCCCATGATCGGGTCCAGGTCGAGGCGCAGCTCGGCGACGATCGAGTGGTCCGGGCGGAAGCCGGTCGCGGCAACGATCCGGTCGACGAGCACCTGCTCCTCGCTACCGTCGGCGTGCCGCACGACCACCGCAACGCGGCCATCGGTCGGGGTGAGGGCGTGGACGGAGAAGCCGGTGAGCAGCCGGATCCGACCGGTGTCCACGTGCGCCCGCAGCCGAGTGCCGAGCGCGCCGCGGGCGGGGAGAGCGTCGGCGTCACCCCCACCGTAGGCGCGCGCTGGGCTGTCGGTGCGGATTGCCCAGGTCACCTGCGTTCCCGGCACCTCGGCGGCGAGTTCGGCCAGGGAGAGCAGCGTGTTGGCCGCAGAGTGGCCGGCGCCGACGACGAGGGTGTGTCGGCCGGCGAACCTGTTCCGTGCCGTGCCGAGCACGTCCGGCAACGCGTGCTCCAGGTAGGCGGCCACCTCGTTCTCGCCGCGGGCGGGCAGGCCGGAGGCGCCGAGGACGTTGGGGGTGCCCCAGGTGCCGGAGGCGTCGATGACCGCGCGGGCCAGCAGGTCGTCACCGTCGGCGAGGCGGATCAGGAACGGGGTCTGCTCGCGGCCGGCGGTACGCAGCCGGTCGTAGCCGAGGCGGCTGATGGCCTCGACGCGTGCACCGTAGCGCAGGTGGGGCTTGAGCTGCGGCAGCTCGGCCAGGGGCTGGAGGTAGTCGCCGGCGAGCTCGGCGCCGGTGGGCAGGGCGTCGAGGTCGGGGGCGGCCCAGCCGGCCTCGTCGAGCAGGCGGCGGGCTGCCGTGTCGATGTTGTACCGCCACGGCGAGAACACACGGACGTGTCCCCACTGCCGCACCGCCGCGCCGGCGGTGTCGCCGGCCTCCAGGACGAGGAAGGGCAGGCCGCGCTCGTGCAGGTGGGCGGCGGCGGCCAGACCCACCGGGCCGGCGCCGATCACCACGACGGGCAGCTCGTCCAGGACACTCATCAGGAAACTCCTCCGTGTTGAAGCTGTCGAATCAAGGATGTGCAGTTGTGCTGCGGCGGGTGGGGCCGAACATGCTCGTCCTCATCCCTCAGGTACGCCTGTCTTGACGTCCGTCTAAGCAGACAGTTGCACGCTGATTAGAGAGATGTCAACCTAGAGACATGTCGAAGCAGCAAGCCTCGCTTCCCGTCGCCGACCTCAACGCCGACGCACCGTGCTGCCCACCGCTGGCGCAGCGCCGGGTCCCCGCCGAGACGGCCGCGGCCCTCGCGCCCGCGCTCAAGGCCCTCGGCGACCCGGTGCGGCTGCAGCTGATGTCGATGATCGCCTCCGCCGAGGGCGGAGAGATATGCGTGTGCGACCTGACCCCGGCGTTCGACCTGACCGGCCCGACGATCTCCCACCACCTCAAGACGCTGCGCGAGTCAGGCCTGGTGGACGCCGAGCGGCGGGGCACCTGGGTCTACTACCGGGCCCGGCCACAGATCCTGCGGCAACTCGCCGCACTGCTGTCGGTCGAGCCGGCGCCCGCGGCGCAGCCGTAAGCCGCCACCCCACCACCGCCGCGCGATGCCGCGCCCGCGGGCGCTCGACGTGTTCGAGGCTGAACCAACATGCCTGCGGCCGAGCACAGGCTTGACACGGGACCTATCACTCAACGATAGTTGAGTCAATGGACATTGAGCTTGCCTCCCTGGCCGGGCGCGCACGGATCCACGCCGCTCTCGGCGACCCCGCACGCCTGGCGATCGTGGACGCGCTCACCCTGGGCGACGCCTCCCCCGGGGAGATCGCCCACACCCTCGACATGCCGACCAACCTCGTCGCCCACCACGTCAAGGTGCTCACCGAAGCCGGCCTCGTCCTGCGCGGCCGGTCCGAGGGCGACCGGCGGCGCACCTACCTGCGGCTCCAACCGGCCGCCCTGGCCGTTCTCACCCCTGCCCCGCTGGCCGACGTGGGGCGGGTGGTGTTCGTGTGCACCCACAACTCGGCCCGCTCCCAGCTGGCCGCCGCCCTGTGGAAGCGCCGCACCCACCGGGCCGCGGCCTCGGCCGGCACCAAACCGGCGGCCCGCGTGCATCCCCGCGCGATTGCCGTGGCCCACCGCCACGACCTCGCCCTGAACCCGACCGGCACCGCGCACGTCAGCGACGTCGTCCGCGACGACGACCTGGTCATCGCCGTTTGCGACAACGCCCACGAAGACCTCACCGGACAGGTGCGCCCCCAGCTGCACTGGTCCGTGCCGGACCCGGTCCGCGTCGACACCGATGCGGCGTTCGAGGCCGCGTACGCCGACCTTGCCGACCGCGTCGACCGCCTCGCCCCCGCCATCACCCCGTAATCCACCACCCCGGCGAGCCGAGGCTCCGCAGATCATGGAGAGCACAGACTGATGACCATCGCACTTCGGCGGCGCCTGCTGGCCGAGTTCATCGGCACCGCCCTGCTGGTCACCGCCGTGGTGGGCTCCGGCATCATGGCCACCACGCTCTCCCCCGGCGACGTCGGCCTGCAACTGCTGGAGAACTCCACCGCCACCGCGTTCGCGCTCGGCACGCTGATCCTGATCTTCGGCCCGATCTCGGGAGCCCACTTCAACCCGGTCGTATCCGCCGCCGACTGGTTCCTCGGCCGCCGCACCGGCACCGGTCTGACCGCCCGCAATCTGGGCGGCTACGTGGTGGCCCAGGTGCTGGGCGCGATCGCCGGATCGGTGCTGGCAAACCTGATGTTCGACCTCGCCGCCGTCGACTTCTCCGGCAAGGACCGCTCCGGCGGCCACTTGTGGCTGGGCGAGATCGTTGCCACGACCGGGCTGATCCTGCTGATCTTCGCTCTCGCCCGCTCCGGCCGCGCCACCGTCGCCCCCGCCGCCGTCGGCGCCTACATCGGCGCCGCGTACTGGTTCACGTCGTCGACCTCGTTCGCCAACCCGGCGGTCACCATCGGCCGCGCGTTCACCGACACCTTCGCGGGCATCGCCGCCACCTCGGTGCCCGGGTTCGTCCTGGCCCAGATCGTCGGCCTCGCCGTCGGTATCGGCCTGCTCGTCGCCCTCTACCCCGACGCGGGCACCGCCGCCGACCAGGTCGTCGTCCCCATTGACGAAACCGCCGCCGGCCGCCGTTCATGACACCGCGCCCACGCGATACCAGCACGGCTCGGCCTGATCGCGGCTTTGCCAACCGGCGGTACGACCCCGGCCGCTACCGCAGCGTCGACCGCAACAGCGACCCGGACCACCACCTCGCCCTCGCCCCCGACGACGCGCCGGTCAACCGGTCCCACGACTCGTACCGCATGAGAGGCACCCCATGAGTGACAAGCCCAGCGTGCTGTTCGTCTGCGTCCACAACGCCGGCCGCTCCCAGATGGCCGCAGGGTGGCTGCGCCACCTCGCCGGCGACACCGTCGAGGTCCGCTCCGCCGGCTCCGCCCCCGCAGACCAGGTCAACCCGGCCGCCGTCGAGGCCATGCGCGAGGTCGGCATCGACATCACCGACCAGACCCCCAAGCTCCTCGCGTACGACACCGCCGAATCCTCCGACGTCATCGTCACCATGGGCTGCGGCGACGCCTGCCCCGTCTTCCCCGGCAAGCGCTACGAGGACTGGAAACTCGAAGACCCCGCCGGCAAAGGCGTCGACGCCGTGCGCCCCATCCGCGACGGGATCCGCACCCGGGTCGAGACGCTCCTCGCTGAGCTACGCCCCACCGCCTGACAGGTAGGAAAAGAAGTACGACACAAGGTGTCAGGTTTTTGGTCGAGCATGGTGTCACCGGTCGGCGTCGGTGGTGGACGTGCACCGACCTTGCGAATAGATGAGGACCTTGATGCGCGAAACGCCGGAAGATCTCAAAGAGCTCCAGGGCCTTCTGGACTCCTCCCTGTCCCGCTCCACCTCGCATCTCCGCTCGATCATCGCTGAGCGCACCCTGACCGCGGAGCAGCTCACCCAGGTGCTCACCGGCATGTGCACCCTTGCCCTGTCCACCGTGACGGCGAAGGGCGAGCCGCGGATCAGCGGCGTGGACGGGCACTTCCTACACGGCAAGTGGCATTTCGGGACGGCGCGCAGCGCCGCCAAGGCCCGCCACCTCGCCGCCCGTCCGGCCGCCAGCGTCGCGCACATGCGTGGCGAGGACTTGGGCGTGTTCACGCACGGCACGGTGGAGATCCTCAACCCTGCGGACAGCGAGCCTGCCGCGGACTGGCCAGACCTGCTCGCGTACGTCAAGGACTTCTACGGCGACGACGCCTTCGACTGGGACAACGACGTGGTCTTCTACCGGCTGCACCCGCACTGGATGACCGTCTACGCCCCAGACGTCGACAAGCTCACCGCCAATTGACCCGACCAAGTCCGACCCCGCGCGGCCGCCCTTGCTCGTCTACGTGTCGAAGGGTGCTGGCGCGCGGCACCAGGCGGGGTTCGATGAGCACCTGCTCGTCGTGCGCCGACGCATGACCTTCGATCAGGGCGATGAGCAACCTGACGCTCGCTCGAGCGGCTTCCGGCAGGGGCTGGGCCACCGACGTCAAGCCAACCGTGGCTGCTGTTGGGGTGTCGTCGAAGCCGACGATGGCGATCTCAGCGGCGGCGTGCGCGGCGCGTAAGCCGGCCGTCTGCAGGGCGCCAAGGGCGAGGGTGTCGCTCGCGCAGACCAGCGCCGTGGGGGGTGTGTCAAGCTGTAGAACGGCTTCGACGGCGTACCGCGCGTGATCGGTGTTATCAACGACCTCCAGCTCATGGCGGGGATCAGCGGGCACGCTCGCGTCGGCGAGCGCGGAGGCCCAGCCGGCTCGACGGTCGTCACCCACGCGGGAGCCGCGGGGCCAGCCGAGAAATCCGATGCGGGTGTGTCCGCAACGCAGGAGATGCTGCGTGGCTTGGTAGGTGCCTGCCGCCCCGTCAATGTCCACCCACGGCCCGCAGCCGGTGGTTCCCCAATGCCGTCCGAAAGAGACGAATGGCACCCGCTGGCGGACGAGCTCCGCCTGACGGGGGTCGTCACGTTCGACGGCAGTCAGCAGTGCCGCGTCCGCCTCGCCGCGAGCAACGGCGTCGGCAAATGCTGCAGTCTCGTCGGCTCGTCGAGCAAGTGGGATCAGCAACACCCGGTGATCGTGTTCGCGGGCTGCTTCGACGACTGCGTGCACGAATCGGTCATGCACCATTCCCTTCACACCGTCGCGGATCGGATGCAGCCGCATGGCGATCGTGCGGGATCGTCGAGTACGCAGGTTGCGCGCAGCCGCGGACGGCCGATAACCCAGCACCTCGATCGCCGCCCGCACCCGCTGCAGGGTCTCTGGTCGAACGACGCTCGGGTTGTTCAGGGCGTTGCTGACGGTCTGGCGGCTTACTCCCGCGTGTCGCGCGACGCTGTCGAGCGTCGGCGCGCGCGGCGGATCGATGCTGGGTAGCGGTGGTGATGGTTCTGGCATAGCCACAAGTGTCATCCGCAAATCAGGTGTAGCCGGTGACTCGGAGCGTTTGACGCAACATCGTGCCTCACCGAGGTGGACATTCGTGAACCGCCCCGGTGCTGTCAGTACTCGTTGGTGCTTGGTCGCGTCGCGGTGTCACGCGCGGCCCGGACTGTCAGAATCGTGTTCAAGGAGCCGGTGCGCGGGGGCGAGGAGAAGCCATGAGCGACTGGAACGACAAGATCATCGTTGAGTTTCGCGCCAACGGTGGGCAGGTGGGTGGTCAGTTCGCCGGCGCGCCGCTGCTGCTGTTGCACACGGTCGGCGCCAAGAGCGGCCAGCCTCGCGTCAACCCGGTGATGTACCAGAAGGTGGACGACGGCTACGCCGTGTTCGCGTCCAAGGGCGGCGCTCCCACCAATCCCGACTGGTACCACAACCTACGCCGGCAACTACGCCCACGACGCCGGC
>NZ_JBFBAO010000203.1:0-12680 GCF_040682255.1 Micromonospora sp. NPDC051296
CGAGCGGTGGCGATGGTCGGCGACGGGGTCAACGACGCCGCCGCGCTCGCCCAGGCCGACCTCGGCCTAGCCATGGGCACCGGCACGGACGTGGCGATCGAGGCGTCCGACCTGACCCTGGTGCGGGACGACCTGCTGGCTGCGGTGGACGCCATCCGGCTCTCCCGCAGCACGCTGGGCACCATCAAGGGCAACCTGTTCTGGGCCTTCGCCTACAACGTGGCGGCCCTGCCGCTGGCCGCCGCCGGGCTGCTCAACCCGATGATCGCCGGTGCGGCGATGGCCTTCTCCTCGGTCTTCGTGGTGGCCAACAGCCTCCGGCTGCGCAGCTTCCGCCCGGTCTCCTGACCAGGCTCGGCCAACCTGTCGGGAACCAGACGGCGGGCCCGTCCGACCAACAGCTGTGACCGACGACATAACCGGGTACGCGTTCGCCGCGGGCCGGGGCGACCACGCCGCCGCCGCGGCGTTCGTCCGGGCGACGCAGCACGACGTACGGCGGTTCCTGGCGCACCTGCCCGGGGTGCGGGAGGTCGAGGACCTGGTCCAGGAGACGTACCTGCGGGCCTGGCGGGCCCTGCCGTCGTTCGCCGGCCGGTCCACGGCGCGGACCTGGCTGCTCGCCATCGCCCGCCGGGTCGCGATCGACCAGGTGCGGGCCGCCACGTCCCGCCCCCGCACCGCGAACCTCGCCGACTGGCAGGCCGCCGCGGAGGCGACGCCCGCCGGGGTGCGTGCCGGGGTGGACGATCAGGTGGTGCTCCACGGGCTGCTCGACGGCCTCGCCCCCGACCGCCGGGAGGCGTTCGTGGCCACCCAGCTGCTCGGGCTGTCGTACGCCGAGGCCGCGCAGGTCTGCGACGTCCCGGTCGGCACCATCCGGTCCCGGGTGGCCCGGGCCCGCGAGGACCTGGTCGCGGCGATGCAGCCCGCGACGCCCAACCGCCGCCGCCGCGGCGGCACCGCCTGACGCCCGGCGGCACCGTCAGGCGGCACCTGTCAGGCGGCGCGGCGGTGGTCCCGGCCGTGCCGGGCCCGGGCCGAGTGGGGCGGCAGCAGGCGCAGCGGGACGGGCTTGTCGACCTCGTCAAGGCGCAGCCGCCAGCGGGACCGCTCCGGCCGCTGCCGGTCGCTCGGGTCACCGGGTTGCCGCATGCTTCGGGACAGCAGCACGGTGATCAGATAACCGACCACCAGGAACCCGTGGCTGACCAGGCGTTCCACGGCGACCTGGGCGGCGACGAGGTCGTTGACCGACAGCAGCACGAGGGTCACCACGAAGGCGCTGAGCATCGGCAGCAGCCCCGAGGGTTCGGTCCGGCGCAGCGCGACGAAGAGGAACCCGGCACCGACCGCGACGTTCCAGGCGGCCGACTCGTGCCACAGGTGCTGGCCGGTGGCGTGCAGGTGCTCGGCCACCTCGGCCCGCCCGATCTGCGCCAGCCCGAGGACCAACTGCACCGCGCCGAGCAGGCCCAGCGCGGCGCGCAGCCCGGTGACCGCGGCGGCGCGTCCGGCGAGCAGTGTGCGCCAGCGCCGGGGGCGCGGTGGCGGCGCGGCGGCGAGGATCGCATCGGTCAGATCCGGCAGCGCGGTCACCACCTGGGTACGCGCTCGCCGGGTCACCATCGCCGCCGTGTCCAGCCAGCTCCGACAGCCGGCGCAGGTTTCCAGGTGCACCGCGACCGTGCCCTGTTCCTCCGGGGTCGCCTCACCGTCCAACTGCGCCGACAGAATCTCCCGCCACTGCTCGCACCCCATGTACAGGTAGTCGCTCGTCAACCCGCCATGGTTCCCGCCGGGACTATCTCGCCAGCCCGAGGGTAAGTGCCCGGTTCGCCAGGGAGAGAGGAGACTGCGGGTGACCGGTCCGTTCGTGAACTGGTCCGGCAGCCTCTCCTTCACACCCGGCGGCTACGCCGAGCCCGCCGACGAGGACGAGGTGCGCGACCTGGTGCTGCGGGCCCGCGAGTCGGGCACCACCCTGCGACCGGTGGGCTCGGGCCACTCGTCGAGCCCACTCGTACGCACCGACGGGACCCTGGTCAGCCTGGATCGGATGGCCGGGGTGGTCGGCCAGGACGGCGAGCGGGCCACCGCCTGGGGCGGCAGCCGGTTGAAGGCGCTCGGCGAGGGGCTCTACGACGCCGGGCTGGCGATGGAGAACCTCGGCGACGTCGACTCCCAGTCGATCGCGGGTGCCACCGCCACCGGCACGCACGGCACCGGCCTCGGCTTCGGCAACCTGTCCACGCAGGTGACCGGGGTGCGGCTGGTCACCGGCGCCGGCGAGGTGTTGGATATCTCGGCGACCGGCAACGCCGAGCTGCTGCCTGCCGCCCGGCTCTCCCTCGGCGCGCTGGGCGTGGTCACCCAGCTCACCCTCGACGTGCAGCCCCGCTACGAGCTGCGCCGGCGGGCCTGGTGCGCGCCGGTCGAGTGGACCCTGGATCATCTGGCCGAGCTGCAGCACACCAACCGCAACATGGACTTCTACTGGTACCCACGCAGCGACCTGACCCAGGTCCGCACGATGAATCGAGCGGACGACCGGCCGGAGGACCGGATGTGGGCGGCCCGCCGGGTGCTGGAGCCCGGCCCGTGGCGTGAGCCCCGGGAACTCGAGGTCGGGCCAACCCACCGGACCATCCCGCAGCACCGGGAGCTGCGCTTCGAGGAGATCGAGTACATGCTTCCGTCGGAGGCGTTCCCGGCCTGCTTCGCCGAGGTCCGGCGGCGGATCCTGAGCCGGCACCGCCGCGTCGTGGGTTGGCGGGTGCTGGTGCGGACCATCGCCGCGGACGACATCTGGCTCAGCAACGCGTACGGCCGCCCCACCACCACCATCGCCTGCCTGCAGAACACCTCGCTGCCGTACGAGGACTACTTCCGCGACATGGAGGCGGTCTTCCGGCAGTACGGCGGCCGGCCGCACTGGGGCAAGAAGCACTGGTTGACCGCCCGCGAGCTGCGCCCCCTCTACCCCCGGTGGGACGACTTTCAGGCGGCCCGCCGCCGCCTCGACCCGGACGGGGTGTTCCTCACTCCCGATCTGGCCCGGCTGCTGGAGGAGGCGTGATGGCGCAGCTCGGGGCGCGGGTGTGGGTGGTGCCCGGTGGGCACATCCCGTTCGGCGGCAGCGGGCCGGAACCGGAGTTCACCGGCTTCGACCAGCTGTCCGTGCTCAACACCGGCGATGCCGAGGCGGAGCTGACGCTGTTCTTCTACTACGAGGACACCGAACCGGTCGGGCCGTACCGCCTCGTCGTCGGCGCCCGGCGGGTCCGGCACGTACGGGTCAACGACCTGATCGATCCGGAGGCCGTCCGCCTCGACCGCCCGTACGGTTGCGTGCTGCGTTCCCCGGTCCCGGTGGTGGTGCAGTTCCTGCGGCAGGACACCCGCATCCCGGGCACGGTGGCGCTCACCGGCACGCTGGCCCACCCCGCCGGTGAATAGCGCCGGTCAGCCGGCGGAGCCGATCAGGACGGACGGGGGTGGCCCGCTCGGCGCGGCCGGCGGGGCGGGGGGCGGTTTCCCGGTCGCGGTGGTGTGCGGTGGTTGAGCCTCGGTGGGTCGCTCCGGCTCGCCGGTCTCGCCGTGCCAGTGGGCGAGCCGGCCGGCCCGGGCGACGGCCCGCAGGCGGCGTTCGGTCCGGTCCCGGACGTGCGAGGTGGTGACCACCAGCAGTTGGTCGCCACGCCGCAGCCGGGTGTCCGGCTCCGGCACGAAGGCGGTGCCGTCGCGTACCACGAGGGTGATCGCGGCCGGTGGTGGCAGTCGCAGCTCGCGGAGGTACACGCCGTGCATCCGCGAGCCGGGCTCGACGCCCAGGTGCAGCAGGTCCGCGTCGATGGCGTCCAGCGGCGCGGCCTCGACCTGGAGGTCCGGACCGAGCCCGGCCGTGCTGAGCCGGAGCCGCTGCGCCAGCCAGGGCAGCACCGGAGCCTGGAGCAGGGTGAACACGACGACCAGCACGAAGACGATGTTGAACAGCTGCTCGCTGCCACCGACCCCGGCGACCACCGGAATGGTCGCCAGCACGATCGGTACCGCACCGCGCAGCCCGGCCCAGGACAGCAGCACCTGCTCCCGCATCGGAACGTTGAACGGCAGCAGGGTGAGCAGCACCGACAGCGGTCGGGCGAGCAGCAGCAGCACCGAGCCGATGGCCAGGGCGGGCAGGATCGCGCTGGGCAGCTCGCGGGGCTCGGCCAGCAGTCCGAGCATGACGAACAGGCCGATCTGGGCGATCCAGCCGAACCCTTCGGCCACCGACACGGTGGCCCGCCGGTGGGCCAGCCGGGCGTTGCCCAGGATCAGCGCGGCGAGATAGGCGGCGAGGAAGCCACTGGCGTGGGCGAGCCCGGCGACGGCGAAGGCGAGGATGCCGCAGGCGAAGGTGGCGATCGGGTACAGGCCCGAGGCGGGCAGGGTGAGCCGACGCAGGAACCACATCCCGGCGGTGCCGACCGCGAGGCCGATCGCGCCACCGACGCCGAGCTCGTAGATCATCTTTGCGAGCAGTTCGAGTGGGCTGGTCGCGGTCAGGCCGGTGGCGCTGAAGGCGAGCACCAGGATGAACGTGGGTGCGTCATTGAGCCCCGACTCGGCCTCCACCAACCCGGCCAGCCGCCTGGGCAGGGGCAGGGTCCGCAGCACCGAGAAGACCGCCGCCGCGTCGGTGGACGACACCACGGCACCGAGCAGCAGTGCCAGCTGCCAGGGAACGTCGAGCAGCAGGCGCGCGCCGAGGGCGGTGACCCCGACGCTGATCAGCACCCCGATGGTGGCGAGCGCCGTCGCCGGGCCCAGCACCGGCCGGATGTCGGCGAACCGGGTGGTCAGGCCCCCCTCGACCAGGATCACCGCGAGCGCCGCCGTGCCGAGCGCCTGAGCCAGCGCGGCATCATCGAAGCGCAGCCCGAGCCCGTTCTCGCCGAGCAGCAGCCCGACCCCGAGGTACGCCAGCAGCATCGGTACCCCGGCCCGGGAGGCGACCCGTGCCGCGGTGACGCTGACCAGCACCGTCGCGGCCACGACGAGCATCAGCAGGTCGATCTGCTCCAGGGTCACCGCGGTACCCCTTCCGCGCGACGTCGAGCCATGCTCCCGCCCCCTCCCGCGATCTGCGGCTACTCCCCGCCTTCGGGATTAGTGCCCTCTGTGAACGTTCGGTCCAGACCCACGGTGACGGTGGTGCCGGCCGCCAGCTCGACCGGCCGGTCCCGGATCAGCACCGTGACCGGTGGATCCACCCCCGGCGGCGCGGCGAGCCGGACGTGGTGGTGGTCGATGCGCAGCTCGATCAGCCGGTTGCGGTACCGGATCACGCAGTCGAGGTGGTCGAGGCTGTCGGGCAGCAGCGGGTTGAGCCGCAGTACATCGCCGCGTACCTCCAGTCCGGTGTAGCAGCGTTGGAGGATGTCCAGTGTGCCCGCGGTCGCGCCGAGGTGGATACCGTCCCGGGTGCTGCTGTGCGCCGGATCGGCCAGGTCGGTGCCGAGCGCGGCGAGCAGCATCTCCCAGGACCGGCGGCGGTCCGTGCGGGCCAGCACCCAGGCGTGGGCGATCCGGCTGAGCGTCGAGCCGTGGGTGGTGCGGCACAGGTAGTAGTCGACGATGTCGGGGATACGGGCCGGGTCGAAGGGGTAGCCGAGCTGGCGCACCAACGCGGTCAGCTCCTCCGCGCTGAACAGGTACAGCAGCATCAGCACGTCGGCCTGCTTGGAGATCCGGTACCGGTTCGGGTCGTCGCCCTCGGCCTGTAGCAGCGAGCCCAGCAGGCGCAGGTCGCCGTACCGCTGCCGGTACCGGTCCCAGTCCAGCTCCGCGAGTTCCCCGTACCCCTCGAACTGGGCGGGGATCCCGTCCGCGACGAACGCCAGCCGCAGCCGCCGGGCGATGTGCGCCCACCGGCGGCGTTCCTCGTCGCCGACGGCGATCGTCCGCCACGGCACCGCCCCGGGGTGCCGGCTGACGATCGCGTACGCCTCGGCTGCCCGGCCGAGCGCCCAGGCGGCCATGAGGTTGACGTACGCGCAGTTGTCCAGCCCCTGGCCGGGCCGCCCCGGGTAGCCGTCGTGGTACTCGTCGGGCCCGGTCACCCCACGGATGTCGTACCGGTCGTCGGCCGGGTCGTAGCTGGCCGCCGCGGCCCAGAACCGGGCCGTCCCGACCAGCAGCTCGAGGCCGGAGGCGGCCAGGAACGACAGGTCACCGGTGGTCTCCCAGTAGCGCCAGGCGGAGTAGGCGATGGCGAGGTTGGCGTGTGGCTGCCGGCCCGTGTAGTCCACGACCCACTCGCCGTTGACCGGGTTGATGGAATGCGATGGGCTCTCGTCCCGCCCGCTGGTGCCGCTCTGCCAGGGGAACAGCGCACCGGCCCCGCCCTCGCTGGCCGCCTGCCGTCGCGCGGCGGTCAGCCGGCGGTGCCGGTACTCCAGCAGCGCCCGGGTCAGCTCGGGAAACCGCAGGTTGAGGTACGGGTAGACGAACAGCTCGTCCCAGAAGATGTGCCCGTGGTAGCCCTCCCCGTGCAGCCCGCGCGCCGGCACCCCCGCGTCGAGGTCGGCCGCGTACGGCGAGAGGGTCTGCAAGAGGTGGAAGGTGTGCACGCGTACGGGCAGCTGCCAGGCGTGCCGCTCACCCACCTCCAACCGGAACCGGTTCCAGAGGTCCCGCCACGCGGCGGTGTGATCGGCGAGCAGCTGCGCGAACGACCCGGCCCGGCGCACCTCCTCCACGGCCGCGACGAGTGGCTCGTCCACAGCGCGGTCCCGGGACGAGAACACCGCAGCCGTCTTCGCCACCACCACCCGTTCCCCGGCGCGCAGGTCGAGCGTGAGTACCTGGCCGATGTCCTCGGCACCGCCCACCTGCCGGCGGCGGGCCGGGCCGCCGCCGGTGACGGTCGTCCGGGCGGTCACCGCCACCAGCTGGTGCGCCCCGCTCGTCGCTGCCGTCAACCAGACGACGTCGGTGCCGTCCGTGCCGCAGGTGATCCCGGTCAGGTGCCGGCCGCAGGTGCCCGGCTCGGTGGCCGTGTTCGCGTTCCGTACGCCGCCGTCG
This sequence comes from Micromonospora sp. NPDC051296, assembly GCF_040682255.1. Lineage (NCBI taxonomy): Bacteria > Bacillati > Actinomycetota > Actinomycetes > Micromonosporales > Micromonosporaceae > Micromonospora > Micromonospora sp. NPDC051296. The sequence goes on from NZ_JBFBAO010000203.1 coordinate 7,072, forward strand.
ACACCGGAGCGGATCTCGACGCGGCCGGACCAGTTCTCCGCGATGAGGGTGGTCTCCAGCGCGGCGAGGTGGGGTTCCGTCATGGACACCAGACGTCGTTGCCGGATCCGGGTGCGCCGCTGCTCCGGGTCGAGCACCAGCAGCTCGCGCAGGTACAGCCCGCGCTGCAGGTCCAGCGTCCGGTGTTCGTGCAGACGTCGGCAGCGCCCCGGGGCGTACCACTGGCCGGCGGCGGGACGGAAGGTCAGCGGCAGCCAGTTCGGCAGGTTGACGATGCTCTCCTCGCCGCCGTCCGGGCCGGGCCGCCGGTTGTGGAACCCGGCCAGGTAGGTACCGGGGTAGTGGACGCCGTCGGCGGCCGCCTCGGGGTCGGCGCCCCGGGCCGCGAGGTACCCGTTGCCCAGGGTCAGCATCGTCTCCCGGGTGCCCTCGCCCGCCGGGTCGTCATCGGTGTACGACAGCACCCACGAGGCCGGCAGCCCGCCGGTGCACAACTCGCAGCCGGGGTCCGGCTCACCCCGCACCGGTCCTCCTCACCGGGCTCAGCGCAGCTTCAGCGGCCGGGGCCCGGTCGGCGGATGCGGCGGGGCCAGGGTCATCGCGGTTCTCCTCCGGGCTGGCGCGGCGTAGTCACGGGTGCGGGCCGCGGTCTACCCGCCAACTGAAGCGACAAACCCGGAGGATCGGACGCGCCGACGACCCAGACCGACCACGGCCAGCAGCGCCCCGAGCAGTGGGTGGGCGGGCGCTCCGGACTCCGCCCGCGTCAGCTCCAGATGGCTTGCGCCACCATGACGCCGGCGAACGCGGCGCCCAGCCCGGCGGCGACGCTGGCCGCCACGTTGAGCAGGGCGCCGAGCCGGACGCCCTGCTCGAACAGCCGGACCGTCTCGTAGCCGAAGGTCGAGTAGGTGGTCAGCGCCCCGCACAGGCCGGTGCCGAGCAGCGTGACCAGCGACCCCGGCAGCGCACCGGCGGTGGCGCCGCCGACCAGGACGCCGAGCAGGAGACAGCCGGCGACGTTGACCACGAGGGTGCCCCATGGGAAGGCGGAGTCGTGGCGGGCCTGCACCGCCCGGTCCACCAGATAGCGCAGCGGCGCGCCGACGGCGGCGCCGAGCGCGACGAGGAGGAGATTCATGTCGGCTCGCGGCCGGACCGGCCAGCGCGCGGTTTGCTCCGGGTGGCCAGGCGGGCCAGGGCCATCCCGGCCCAGACCGCGGCCAGGGCGCTGAGCAGGGTGCCGGCGAGGTAGAGCAACCCGGTCCGGACAGCACCGGCGGCGACCGCCTGCTGCACCTGCACGGCGTACGTGGAGAAGGTGGTGTAGCCGCCGAGGAGACCGGTGCCGAGGAACGGTCGGACCAGCCGGTGCGCCCGCCATACCTCGGTGACCAGCACCATCAGCACGCCGATCAGCAGGCAGCCGGAGACGTTGACGACGAAGGTGGCCCACGGGAACCCTCGGGGCGGGTGCGGCCAGGCCACGGCCAGCCCGTGCCGGGCCAACCCGCCGACGAGCCCACCGGCGGCCACCGCGGCGAGCAGGCCGGCGGTGCCCTGCCGCAGCTCGGCGCGCTGACCCGGAACGTGCAGATCGACATCCGGGTCGGTGGGCGGTTGGTCAGGCCGCACGAGTCACCTCCTACCGGTGGTCGAGGATAGTGCCGCCGGCTGGCCGATCGTCGCTAACCGGCAGTAGGGTGCGGCGGGTGACCGTGCTGCGTTCCGTGCTGCTGTTCGTCCTGGCCGCGATAGCCGAGATCGGTGGGGCCTGGCTGGTGTGGCAGGGCTGGCGCGAGCATCGTGGGCTGTGGTTCATCGCCGCAGGGGTGCTCGCCCTGGGCGCGTACGGTTTCGTCGCGACCTTCCAACCCGACCCGAACTTCGGCCGCGTCCTGGCCGCGTACGGCGGGGTCTTCGTCGCCGGTTCGCTGGCCTGGGGCATGGTGGTCGACGGCTTCCGCCCGGACCGGTGGGACCTCACCGGCGCGGCGCTGTGCCTGCTTGGCGTGGCCGTCATCATGTACGCCCCGCGCGGTGCCTGACCGCCGCACCACCTGAGCCGGGCGTACGGTGGCGGCCATGCGCGTGCTCTTCGCCAGCCTGGCGTCGGTCGGTCACACCTACCCGATGATCCCGCTGGCGGTCGCCGTCCGCGAGGCCGGGCACGACGTGCACTTCGCCGCCGGGGAGGCGGTGCACGCCCCGTTGGCCGCGAACGGGCTGCGTCCGTTCCGTCCCGCCGACGCGTTCTACGAGATGTACGCCGAGGATCTGGCGCCGGAGCTGGCCCGGTTGGCACCCGACCTGGTGGTGTCGGGCTGGGGGGTGCCGGGGGCCGCGATCGCCGCCGCCCAGGCCGGCATCCCTGGCATCTGGCACGGCTTCGGCCGGATGATCCCGGACGGCATCGGCCTGGAGCTGCCGACCACGGTCGCCGAGGCGGCCGGGCGGCCACACCTCGACATCTGCCCGCCTTCGCTGCAGAACAAGGGCTTCGTCGCCGCCGCGGAGCGGATCGAGTTGCGTCCCGTCCCCTACTCCGAGCCGGCGCCGCTGCCCGGCTGGGACAGCCACCGCCGGTCGCTGCCGCTGATCTACCTGACGCTCGGCACCGCGTTCGGCACCCGGGAACTGCTCGCCACCGTCATCGACGGACTGACCAGGCTGGCCGCCCGCGTCGTGGTCGCCGCCGGTCGGGTGCCGGTGGAGCAGCTCGGCGAGGTGCCGGGCACCGTCACGGTGCGGCGCTGGGTCGCGCAAGCGGAATTGCTGCCGCAGGTCGACGTGGTGGTGCACCACGGGGGCAGCGGCACCACGCTCGGCGCGCTCGCCGCCGGCGTACCGCAGCTGATCCTGCCGCAGGGGGCCGACCAGTTCGCCAACGCCGAGGCGGTCAGTGCCGTGGGCGCGGGGTTGCGCCTGACGCTCGGCGAGGTGAGCGCCGAGGCCGTCGCGGCGTACGTCGGGCGGCTGCTGCCGCACCGATCCGACCACCGCGACGCCGCGCGTGCGCTCGCCGCAGAGATCGCCCGGATGCCGTCGCCGGAGCAGGTCGCCCGCCGCCTGCCGGAGTACGCCCGCGGGCACTGATGCCCATCGGTGCCGGCTGGGCGGTTCGGCGCGCCGAAAGGGCTGGACCGCCGTCGCGTCGACAGTGACCATAAGTAGCTGTCCGGCTGCGAGGAGGTACGCCCATGGCTGCTGTTCCGACCCGACCCCGTACCGGACCCCAGCGAACCGGGCCGGCGGGGCCCGCCGAGTCGGTGCTGCCGGAGCTGCGGGCAATGTGGTGGGAGACGGGGGTACGGGCGCGGGCGGAGGCGGGGCTGTTCGCCGTCTTCGCCGAGCTGCCCCGGTTGGTCTGGGCGGCCCTGCGGATCAGCTGGGGGGCCGACCGGCTGCGCACCTCGGTGGTGGCGGGGGCGACGGTCGGTGCCGGGGTGATGGCCGCGTTCGGGCTGCTCGCCACGCAGCGGGTGCTGGTGGAACTGTTCGCCGGTGGGCCGACCGGGGACAAGGTCGTCGCCGCGTTGCCGGCGCTCGCGGCGTTGGCCGGCGCGACCGCGATACGGGCCGGGATGGGCATCGCCACCGGGTACGCGCTGAACGGCCTGACGCCGCGGGTGAGCCGGGAGGTCGAGCGGGGCCTGTTCGAGGTGACCACCGCAGTGCGGTTGGAGGCGTTCGACGCGGACGCGTTCGCCGACGACATGGAACGCGCCTCCCGGGGCACGGACTCGGCCATCGACCTGGTGCAGGCGTCGATGAACCTGCTCGCCGGGCTGGTCGGGGTGATCGCGGTGGCGGTCGCCGTGGTGGTGATCCACCCGTTGTTGCTGCTGGCGTTGCTGTTCGCGACGGTGCCGAACGCGTGGGCGTCGCTGCGGGCGGGGCATCTGCGCTACCAGACCTACATCACCGGCTCGGTACGGCGGCGCCGGATGTGGCTGCTGCACCGGCTGATGGCCGAGCGGGACTCGGCACCGGAGCTGCGCTCGTACGGGCTGCGCCGCTTCCTGCTCGACCAGTACGACCGGGTGATGGGGGTGGAGACCGACATCCAGCTCGCCCTGGCCCGCCGGGTCACCACGACCACCACGGTCGGGTCGGTGATCGGGGGCGTCGCCACCGCCGTGGTCTACATCCTGCTCGGCCTGCTGCTGATCGACGGGCAGATCCCGCTCGCCGCCGCAGCGACCTGCGTGATCGCGGTGCAGGCGGCGCAGCGCTCGCTGTCCGTCGTCACCTTCCAGGTCGACCGCGTCTACACCGAGGGCCAGCACTTCCGCGACTACACCGGATTCATGACCCGGGCTGCCGCCTACCTGCCCGGGCCGGCCGGCCCCACGGCCCCCGACCGGCTGCGGGTACTGGCGGTCGACGGGGTGAGCCTGCGCTATCCCGAACGGGACAACCCGGCGGTGGACCGCGTCACGCTGACCATCGAGGCGGGACAGACCGTCGCCTTCGTCGGGGAGAACGGCTCGGGCAAGAGCAGCCTCGCCGCGATGATCGCCACGCTGCGTACGCCCACCGAGGGCGCCATCCGCTGGAACGGCCGGCCGCTGCCCGACTGGGACCGCGACGGGCTGCGGACCCGCATCGCCGTGGTCACTCAGGAGTACCACAAGTGGCCGTTCACCGCGGCCACGAACATCGCCATCGGCGACATCGACACCGAGGCCCGGCAGGACCGGATCGAGGCCGCCGCCGCCCGCGCCGTCGCCGATGACATGATCCGCGAGCTACCCCACGGGTACGAGACGCTGCTCGACCGCACCTTCGCCAACGGGCAGGACCTCTCCGGCGGGCAGTGGCAGCGCATCACTGCCGCCCGTGGGTTCCTCCGCGACGCGGAACTGCTGGTCATGGACGAGCCCTCCTCGGCGCTCGACCCGCGCGCCGAGGACGCGCTGTTCCAGGCCATCCGCGACCGGCAGGGCCGCCGTACCACGATCCTGATCACCCACCGGCTGGCCAACGTCCGGCACGCCGACCGGATCTTTGTCCTGCACCACGGTCGCCTGGTCGAGGCGGGCACCCACGACGAGCTCATGGCTGCGGGCGGCCGCTACGCCGACCTGTTCACCCTTCAAGCCGCCGGCTACGCCGCCACCGGCCGCACCCCCACCCCACGACGCCCCCCGACCGCCCCCGACGCCACCGCCAGCTGACCCCGACTTACCCAGCCGCGTGCCCGCGCGGGTCGGGCAAGCGTGATCATGGGGTGGCGGTCAGGGGGTCTGGCAGGTGCAGGTACCGCCGGTGCAGGTCGGCGGGTGTCTGCGGCGATGCGTCCACCAGTAGGCGGCGCCGGCTAGCGTGGCCAGGGCGACTGCGATGCCGGGCATCCAGGCGCCTGCGAGGGCCCAGCCGGTGCCGGAGAGCATCCCGGCGGCCAGCAACAGCGGGATGGCGCAGCACGCGGCGCAGGCGACCCCGGCGAGGCCGGTCAGCCCGGACGGCAACATCCGGCGTACGCGGTTGACCGGCGTGGGCATGACGGCTCCCGGCGACGGCGGGGAAGTTACGTGATCAACGGGCGTCGGCATCGGGACCTCCGGCGATGGTGGCGAACGGGATCGGGCAGCAGGGTTGCCCGG
>NZ_JBFBAO010000204.1:0-12633 GCF_040682255.1 Micromonospora sp. NPDC051296
CCAGCGCGTTCAACATTTGCCGAGGGATACGCACGGCTACCGCCTTTCGCCGATGCTCCTTACGGATGGTAGGCGTCGACCGCGACGTGTTGAGTGCAGGACGGTGACCGCCGGTCCTCATCGGACTGGCGGCCACCGTTGTTCAGGACAGGGTCAGATGCCGGTTGCTCTGGTGCAGGTGGAGGCCGGGTCCAGGGCGAAGTCGAGCGTGCCGACGATGCCCGCCTCGACCTGGTGGCGCTTCACCTGCGGCACCCAGCCGTCCTTGGCCACGATCACCTCGTAGCGCCCCTTCGGCAGCCACCAGGCGTACCGACCGTTGGGCTCCGCGGTCAGCGTGGTGCCGGTGCCGGCCGAGATCAGGTTCACCCGGACGGTCGCCGGTATGCCGACGGTCACGCCGCCGCAGGTCGTACCGGTCACGATGCCCTGGATCTTGCCCCAGCTGGCCGGTGGCGACACGTTCATCTCCACCGAGACCGGGGTGACCAGGTACGGGGTGTCCGAGGCGACGGCCAGTTCGCCGCCGTACCGGCCCGGCTGGGCGACGCCCGCCGCCGCCGTGGCGGTGAGCGTGACGGTCACCGTCCGGGACGCGCCCGGGGCGAGGGTGAAGGTGGCCGGGGAACTGTCCAGCCAGGGCAGGTCCGCCTCGGCCGCGCAGAGTTCCAGACCACCGAGCCGCTCGCTGTCCGCGCTGCCCACGAACGAGCTGGGCGAACCGCCGATCTTGTACGCGCCGCAGGCGGCGGCACCCCGGTAGCGGCCGAACCGGGCGTTGGGCAGGTCACGCCATGCCCCGGTGGCCGGATCGAAGGCGACGGTGCGGTTGGTGACCGCCGTCGAACCCGCGGTCACGCCGCCGGCCAGCACGAACAGCCCGCCGGCCGCCGCGTACTGGGAGCCCCACAGCTCCAGCGGCAGCGCCGGCAGCGGGCTCCAGCTGTCGCTCGCCGGGTCGTACCGGTAGGCGTCGGTGTACTCGGTGCTGCCGGTGCCACCGGCGCAGTAGACCCCGGCGCCGATGCCGCCGCAGGCCAGCCACGCCACCCGGTGCGGGTAGGCGGCCCCGGTGCGGAAGGTGCCCGTCTTCGGGTCGAACACCACCAGCCGGTCGGTGTCGGTGCAGGTGCTGTCGGCGCAGCCGCCCACCAGGTACACCTTTCCGCCGAGCACGGCCGCGCCGGCCGCCGCGACCGGTGCCGGGTTGGTCGCCCCGGGCAGGGTGCTCCAGGTTCCGGCGGCCGGGTCGAAGACGTCGACCGTGGCGTTGGTGCCGCTGCTTCCCCAGCCGCCGATCACGTAGAGCTTGCCGTCGACTGCCGCGGCGGCCGGCTTGGAGCGTGCCGTCGGCAGGTCGGGCAGGGCCGTCCAGGCGTTGGCTCCCGGGTCGTACGCCCATGCCTTGCGCTCGGTGCCGGTGCTGCCGCCACCACCGACCGAGTAGACCTTGCCGTCCAGCCACGCCGCCGCGTTGTCGTAGATCGCCGCCGGCAGCTTGGCGATCTCACTCCACGCGTCGTCGGCGGCCGGGCGGGCCTCGGGTGCCGCCCCGCCGTACGCGACTCCGGTCCGCTCCTTGCTGATCCCCTTCATCTTCTGCTCGACCAGCGGCGCGCCGCCCTGATTGAGCAGTTCGAACCGGCCGGAGCGTTCCAGCAGCTCCACGGCGGCCGGCGCGCTTCCGGTGTTCTTCACGGTCAGCCGGGTGGTGCGGGTGCTGCCGTACGGCTGGTGCGACTCGACCGTCGTCGGAGTGACCGTGAGCCGGCCGGCGCCCAGGGCGAAGTCGGCCCGTTTCACCCCGTCGGCGGCCACCGCGACGTCCTTCGTGGCCGGCTGGTACGGCGTCCGGCTGGCGGTGAACGGGTGGGTGCCGGTAAGGCCGGAGAAGAGCCAGTAGAAGCCGTCCGGCTGGTCCGGGTCCTCCGGAGTGGCCGCCGACACCGCCCGGTCGTCCGGCCGGTCGTCGCTGACCACCGTCACCCCGTTGATCGCGGTGCCGGTGTTGCGGTCGGTGGTCGTGCCGACCACCAGCCCACCAGGCACCGGCGAGCAGTCGCGGTTGACCACCTCCACGTCGTCCACCTGCCACCACCAGGCGAAGGTGCCCTTGAAGCGGAAGCGGACCAGCGCCGAAGCGGCGTTCGCCGCCGGGGTCAGCGCCACCTCCTCGACCCGCGGGCCGCGCCGGCTGGACGTCTGGTGCCAGACGTTGGTCCAGGTGGCGCCCGCGTCGGTGGAGACGTCGATGTCGGCGGTGTCGGTGATCCCGACCGCCCGCCAGTCGCTGCGGAAGCGCAGCACCGGCGCGGCCGCGCCGGACAGGTCCAGCGGCGGGGCGATCAGGTCGGTGTCCTGGGTGTTGCCGGAGCCCAGGGCGTCGCTGTCGATGATGGCGAACGCGCCGGAACCGCCGGTGAGGTTGCCACGCGAGCGGGGGTCGTTGAAGACCCAGCCGCCGGACGCGGTCCGGTTGGTCACCGTCCAGCCCGACGGCGCGCTCGTGCCGTCGAAGCTCTGGGTCAGCAGCGGCGTGCCGAACCGGCCGGAGTAGCCGGTGGCGGTGCAGGCGGCGTCGACGGGTACGGCCACGTTGACCGTGGCGGCGGCGCCGGCCACCGGCACCTCGCGGGTGACGGTCCGATAGCCCGGGTACCGGGCGGTGACGGTGAGCCGGTACGAGCTGTTACCCGGCACGGTGAACGAGTAGCGGCCGGTGACCGGGTCGGTGAAGACGGGCGCCCCGGGCCGGCCGGCCACCTCGATCTTCGCGTAGAGCGGCCAGCCATGGCCGGAGCCGTCGGTGACCTTCCCGCTCACAGTGACCGTCGGATTCGCCACCAGGGCGAAGTTCCTGGTGACGGCACCGCCTTCGGACACGGTGACGGTCGCCGACTGGCCGGCGTAGCCGTACGCGCTCACCGTGAGGGTGGTCTCGCCGGCCGGCACGCTCAGCGCGTACCGCCCGTCGGCCCCGGTGGTCGCGCTGCGGGTCCCGTCGGTCACCGTCGCTCCGGCGACCGGGTCGCCGGCGCCCGCGTCGGTGACGACGCCGCTGATCCGGCCCACCGGGCCTCGGGGAGCGTCCCGCACCGCCGCGTACGCGTCGAGGCGCCCCTCGCCGAACACGTTGTTGTCGGCCGGAGTGCCGCCGCAGGCGGTGGCGTCGACGTCGCGGGCCGTACGGTCGAGCAGTTCCTCGGTGGCGGTCACGTCCCCGCGCAGGCTCGGCGCCGCCGCCCAGACCAGCGCCACCGTGCCGGCGACGTGCGGGGCGGCCATCGAGGTGCCGCTGAACGAGGCGTACCCGCCGTTGCGGACGCTGGAGCGGACACTGCTGCCGGGCGCGGCGATGTTCGGCTTGATCAGGGCGGTGCCGGAGCCGCGGCCGGAGAAGCTGGCGATGTTGTTGTTCACGTCGTACGCCCCGACCGCGTACGCGTTCTGGTTGTCGCCGGGCGAGCCGGCGCTGCCGCAGGCCGGGCCGTCGTTGCCGGCGGAGAAGACCGGGAACATCCCGGCGGCCCGCCAGGCGGCGATGGTCTGCTGGTACCACGGGTCGCCCCCGTCGCCGCCCCAGGAGTTGTTGACGATGTCGGGTCGCAGGTCCGGTCGCGGGTTCTGGCCGTTCGCGTCGGTCGGGGCGAGCACCCACTGGCCGGCGGCGAGCAGGGACGCGTCGGAGCAGGTGTTCGACTCGCAGCCCTTGGCGGCGATCCACCGGGCGCCCGGGGCGACGCCGATCTGATTGCCGGCACCGTCGTCGCCGACCATCGTGCCCATCGTGTGGGTGCCGTGGTCGTTGTTGTCACAGGGCGCGGTGCCGGCACAGACGCCGGCCGGGTCGAACCAGTTGTACGCGTGGTCGAAGCTGCCCCCGAGGTTGCCGCGGTAGGTGCCGACCAGGGCCGGGTGGTCGTACCGCACGCCGCTGTCGATGTTCGCCACCACGATGCCCTCGCCGCGGTCGCCGAACTCGTCCCACACCCGGGGCGCGCCGATGTTGGTCAGTCCCCACTCGATTGCGGCGGTGCGGGCCCGGGTCGCGTCGCCGGTGGTGGGCCGGACCAGGGGATAGCTGCGGCTCGGGGCGATCCGTTCCACCTCGGGCCGGCGCGCGATCTCGTCGAGCAGCGCGTGGTCACCCTCCACCCGCACCGCGTTGGCGATCCAGTACGCCGTGTGCGGCGCCTTCCGTCCGTCGAGCAGCGTCCGCAGGTCGCGCTGGGTGCGGGCGGCCGTGCTGGTGAGCAGTTTGTGCACCTCGCTGGCCCGGCCGTCGGGGTCGCGCAGCTTGGCGGCCTGGGCGAGCGGCGCGGTCTCCCGCAGGTACACCAGGAACGTTGTGGTCGGCGTGGTGCTGAGCTGGTCGAGCACACCCTGGTCGACGGTGGCCCGTTGCGACGCCGGCTCCGGGGTCGGCGCGGCGACCGCGGGTTGGGCGGTGACGCCCAGGACGGCGGCGGTCAGCACCGCCACCGCCCGCCAGCGTGGCGATCGTGCGGATGGTCGTGTGAACAAGGTTCCTCCCCACGTCGTCGGTCCCGATCCGTTCGGGGCCCGGACATCCGCGCGCCGGGCTGCGACGCCGCGGAGCGGTCGGGCGATGTGGGTGGCCGGTGGTGGTGCCCGCCCGCTGAGAGCCATGTTTCTTGCCCATACAGGCGGTGATCAATGGATGGCGTCAGTCAGTACTCGGTCAGTGACGAGGCGCGATCCTGACCGCTAGGCTGAGCGCGACGCTATCGGTGACCATCGTTGCCGGTGGGCGGGAAATCGCAGGTCAGCGTGTTTCCGGCGGGGAGGAAGTGTGTCCGGTGGAGAGATTCCGATCCTGGTCTGCGTCAGCTCCGACGTCGCCGTGCGGCAGCGGGTGGTGCAGCGACTGGACGATGTGGGCCCGGTGGTGATCTGCGCGGACCTGGCCCAACTCCGCGCGATGTTTCCCGCCCCGGCAGCGGAGGCCGCACCGGGTGGCGATGCGGACGAGGCGGCGGCGGGTCGCCCGGCGGAACGAGCGGCCAGCTGGGGTGATCTGGTGGTCGACCGGGCCGGGCACCTGGTCACCTGGCGGGGTGAGGCGCTCGGGCTGACGCGTACCGAGCGGGAACTGCTCGCCCGGTTGGTCAGCCCGCCGATCACGCTGTGGAGCTACGAACAGCTCTTCGCCTCGGTCTGGGGCGGCGCCTACCTCGGCGACACCGCGATCCTGCACTCGGCGGTCAAGCGGCTCCGGCGCAAGCTGCGCGCCCTGTCCGACGGGCCACAGGTGCAGACCGTCCGTGGCGTCGGCTACCGCCTGGCCGCGCCGCCGCAGCTGGTCGACGCCCGCCGCCCGGCCGCCGGCCCGCCGGAGAGCGCCGACGACGACGGCTGACGGCGGTGGCGGCAGCGGGGTGTACCGCGCGTGACACCATGGCCCGGTGAGCGGTGCAGTCCAGACGGGGTACGTCCCACCCACAGGTCCCCCACCACCGGAGTCCGGCTACCGGTGGCCGCGCTGGTTGGTGGCGTTGACCGTGGCCTGGGCTGTGCTGCTGGCCGGCCTCACCTGGATGTCGGCGCGGAACGACCGGCCGACGGTCCGCGAGCAGCGCACCCTGGTCCAGGCCGTGCCGGTGGTCGACGGCGCGATCGGTGAGCTGGTCGCGGCGGCCTCCGGTGCCGTGCCCGCACTGGTACCGCCCGAGGTCGACCGCGGCTGCCGGATCACCCCGTTCGCCGAGGGCGCGACGCTGAAACGCCAGGTCGAGCTGGCCGTGCCCGGGGGCGAGGAGCGGGCCCTGCTGGAGGGGATCGCCGATCGGCTGCCCCCGGCGTGGCGGGCCGGCGTCCGGGTCACCTCTGAGGGGCCCCGGCTGCGTGCCGACGCGGGCGAGTTCGTCACCGTGCAGGGGCGGCCCGTCGCGGACGGCCGGGTCCGGTTGACCGTCGACACCGGCTGCCGGCTGACCGGCAACGACGACTACCTCGCTTCCGGACCGGGCGCCGCGGGCGCCGAGGTCCAGGCGCTGACCGAGGCGCTGCGCGCTCTCGGTGCCTCGGCGACGGACCCCGAGGTGCTGGTCACCGCGCCCTGCCCCGGCGGCGGCGTGGCCCGTACCGTCCGGTCCGCCAGCGGCCCGGTGTCGACGTCGCCGCAGGCCGCGCTCGCGCCGCTGGCGGGCGGCACGCCGGTGGTCGAAACCCCCGAGGTGTACGCCTACCGGCGCGACGGCGTGGCCGTGCTGGTCGACCTCCACCCGGACGAGATGCTGCTCTCCGCCACCACCGGCTGCGCCGGCTGACCGCCCCTACCGGCTCGATTGGTCGTCGCGGCTGCGGCCCAGCGCATCCACCCGGCCCCACCGGCCGGGAATGTCCAGCAACTCCACCCGCCCCATCCCGGGCGGCACGTACGGGTCGATGATCAGGTGCTCGCCCTGCGGTTCGAGCCCGAGCATGACCCGCAGCAGCAGCAGTGGCGTGCCCGCCGACCAGGCCTGCGGGCTGCACGCGGTCGGATACTGCACCGGGTACTCGGTGAGGTCGCGCTCGTAGCCGGCGAAGGCCTCCGGCAGCCGGCCTTCGAAGTAGCGGGACGCGGCCAGCATCGACTCGCAGATCCGCCCGGCCTCCGCCCGGAAGCCGTACTTCCACAGCCCCCAGGCGATGATCGAGTTGTCGAACGGCCAGACCGTGCCGACGTGGTAGCCGATCGGGTTGTAACGCCCCTGGTCGTCGGCGAGGGTCCGGACGCCCCAGCCGGAGAAGAGCCGGGGGCTCAGCAGCTGTTCGGCGATCCGTGGGGCCCGCGACTCGTCCACGATGCCGCTCCACAGCAGGTGCCCGATGTTGGAGCTGAGCGCGTCCACCGGGCGCCCGTCGGCGTCCAGCGCGAGCGCGTAGTACTCCTTCTCCGGCAGCCAGAAGTCCCGGTTGAACCGCTCTTTCAGTTCGGCGGCCTCCCGTTCCAGCCGCTCGGCGTACTGCGGGTCGTTCCAGACCAGCCGGGCCAGCCGGGCGCCGCGCAGTTTGGCGTCGTACGCGTATCCCTGCACCTCACAGGTGGCCCGGGGGAAGCTGGGCAGGCGGCCGTCGGCGTAGGAGATCCCGTCCCACGAGTCCTTCCAGCACTGGTTCTCCAGCCCGTTGCGCAGGTTGCGGGTCTGGTACCAGAGGTACCCGGTGCCGAGCAGGTCGCCGTACGTGTCGATCCAGGCCAGCGCGGCCCGGGCGGCGTACTCCAGCCGCTTGACGAGCGCGGTGTCGCCGGTCCACCGCTCGTACTCGTCGAGCAGGATCACGAACAGCGGCGTGGAGTCGACCGCGCCGTAGTAGGGCGAGTGCGGCTGTTCCTCGAAGCCGGCCGCCTCGCCGTAGCGCAGCTCGTGCAGGATCTTGCCCGGCTCCTCGTCGCGGAAGTCGTCCAGCCGGACACCCTGGAGGCCGGCCAGCATCGTCAACGTCGGCGGGATCAACTCCGGCAGGAACGGCAGTACCTGGAGCGAGGTGATGATGCTGTCCCGGCCGAACAGCGTCATGAACCAGGGCAGCCCGGCGGCCATCAGCCGGACGCCGAGCGAGATCGACTCGTACCGCAGCGCGGCCAGGTCGTTGAGGCTGCGCCGGTACGCACCGGCCAACGGCTCGCAGTCGCAGCCGAGCTTCGGCGCCTTGGCGACGAACTCGGCGTGCTCGGCCTGGATGGCCGCTGTCGTCCGGCTGCCGCCGAGTGGCAGTCGGGTGCGGGCGTCCTCGCCGCGGGCACCGTAGATGATGGTGGAGACGGTCAGCCGGGTGGTCCACTCGCCGTCCGGCCCGATCCGGATCGAAAAGGTCATCCCGGCCTTGTCGATCTCCGCGGGTTCGCTGCTGCGGATCACCGTCTCGCGGTGGAAAGCCTCCCGGCGATACGCCAGGCGTAGCGCGTTCTCCTCGACCTTGACGGTGTGATGGCCCTTCTTGCGCTGGGTGTCCTTGATCTCGAAGAGGTCCCCGAAGTCGGCGGCCATCTCGACCCGGACGGTGAAGGTCGCGTCCTGCCCGGAATGGTTGAGCACGGTCAGTTCCTCGTCGAAGCCGCCGCCGATGACCCGACTCCTGATTACCGAGACCTTCGTGTCGAGAAAGTGGGTGGGCTCGCCCGGTACCAGGAAGTAGCGGGTCCGGTAGGACTCGGCGTCGTCGATCGAGAGGGCGCTGAGCCGCTCACCGTCGAGGAGCAACCGCCAGGCGGAGAGGAAGCGGGTGTCGAAGGTGAACAGGCCGGTGGGAAAGTCCAGCGACGGTTCGATGTCCCCGCGGCGGTCGCTGACCAGGAAGGTGTTGCCGTCCAGGATGCTGACCAGTTCCTTCACCGCGCCTGCCTGATGTGCTCGCGGGCCACGTCACGCGGATCCCGGGTGCCGGGCGGGGGTGGAAAGAAGCGCCGGAAGGCGAGGAGCAGCACCACGTTTCCGGTGTAGGTGCTCTCGTTGCGGAACAGCGCGGCCAACGCCTGTGCCCGGCCGGTGACCAGCCGGTCGAAGAGGTCCACGCTGCAAAACCACACGGCGTCGGCCTGTTCCGGCCCCTGGCTGACCTCGGCCACCCCGGGGCCCATCCGGACCAGCCAGTGTTCGGTGCGGTGACCGTCGGACAGTTCGATCCGCAGCGCGCCGCCGACCGGGGTACGCAGGACCTCCGGGGCGCGGGCGGGCAAGGACGCGAAGAACTGCTCGATCGCCTCGGTCACATCCGAATCGTAGGCATTGGCCCGACTTGACGGGCGGGTTCGGCTCCCTTGCCGCGACCTGCCCGAACCCTCAGTAGACGAGCGCCTGCGCGCCCTCCGCCATCGTCTCCTCGACGAAGACCGCGGCGCCGGCGATCCGGACGCCGGGGATCACGTCGCCCGAGTCGATGTCCCGGCGGGCGGCGCACTGGGTGCACGCGGTCACCGTGCCGGTGGCGAGGATCACGTGCAGCAGCTCGGCCAGCGGCGCCGAGTGCGGCAACTCGAAATTCTGGGCCCGGCCGGGCAGGGCGAACCAGGTCGACTCGCCGGTCAGCCAGAGCGAGACGTGCACCCCGGCGGCGGCGGCCGTGGCGGCCACGGTGAACGCCTGGGCGCAACGCTCGGGCGCGTCCGTGCCGGCGGTGGCCTTGACGACGAGAGTGCGGGCCATGCCGCCCAGCATAGGATGACCCGGATGGTCACCGAGATCGGGTTCGTCAGCCTGCTGGTCGCCGGCCTGGGCGCGCTCGCCGGTGGCCTGGTCTATCTGGCTGTCCGCATTTCGAGAGGTAAATGGTAAGCGCGTGAGTGACGACAATCCGCTGGCGCCGCCGCCATGGCTGAACGCGCCGCCGGTCGACCCGTACCCGTTCGAGGAGAGTCACGACCTGCGGGTCGGCCCGAAGCTGCACCCGGCGCTGGACGGCCTGCTGCCGTACATCGGCGTGTGGCGGGGTCGGGGCCGGGGTGGCTTCCCCACCATCGAGGACTTCGACTTCGCCCAGGAGATCCGGATCAGCCACGATGGCCGGCCGTTCCTGCACTACGAGTCGCGGGCGTGGATCCTCGACGAGCAGAGCCAGCCGGTGCGCCCGGCCGGCCGGGAGGTCGGCTGGTGGCGCCCGGTGCTGAACGGTGACCGGGCCACCGACGAGCTGGAGGCCCTGCTGACCACCCCCACCGGCGTGATGGAGCTGCACGTGGGCCGGCGCAAGGGCACCCAGATCGAGTTCGTCACCGACGCCGTGGTGCGTACCGCCACTGCCAAGGAGGTCACCGCCGGGCACCGGCTGTTCGGCATCGTCGAGGGCGCCCTGCTGTACGCCCAGGACATGGCCGCCGTGGGTCACCCGCTGTCCCCGCACCTGTCCGCCCGCCTGATCCGGGTGGCCGGCTGAGGCGGCGCCCCGGCCAGGGCTCAGGGCAGCGGGAAGGCGAGCAGTTCCTGCAGCGCGCTGGTCCGCGGGGTGCGGGGCAGCGGCTCGCCGTCGAGGGTGAGCACCTCCACCAGACCACGTACGGACGAGGTGAGCCAGACGCCGTCGGCGTCGCGCAGCCCGGTCGGGGTGACCATGCGTTCGGCGGCTACGCAGCCCACCTCGGGGGCGTGGGCGAGCAGCCAGGCGACGGTGGTGCCGGGCAGGATGCCGGTGCGCCGGGCCGGCACCGTGCAGAGCGTGTCGCCGTCCAGCCAGACCACGTTGGCGGTCGGCCCCTCCAGGGCGTACCCGTCCGAGGAGACCCAGAGCACGTCGTCCACGCCGACCCGGGCCGCCCAGCGTCGGGCGGCGGTGCTCGCCCCGTACGACGTCGACTTGATGCCCGCCGGGAGCCAGTCCAGCTCCGGGCGGGCCTCGGCGGGCACGCCCAGCGAGAGGGTGGCCACGCTCACCCCGTCGCGCCGGGCCTGCCGGGCCGCCGGAGCGACCTCCGACAGGGTGGCGTAGACGGTGGGTGGCCCGCCGCCCTCCGGCCCTCGGGTGCAGACCAGCCGCAGCGCCCCCTCGACCTCGGCCGGCCAGCCGGCGGCGACGCTGTCGAGCAACTCGACCAGGGCCGCGTCCGCCGGCAGGGTCAGCGCCACGGTCGCGGCGCCGGCCCGCAGCCGGGTCAGGTGCTCCTGGCGTAGCCAGGGCTGCCCGCCGCGCAGGTGCATGGTCTCGAACAGCCCGTCGCCGCGCAGTACGCCGAGGTCGTCACCGCGCAGCACCGGCGCCCCGGCCGGCAGCAGGCCCCGGCCCAGCACGCCGATCCGCGAGGCCACCATGATGGCCGAGCATAGTGCGCGCCGGTCGCGCCGAGAGTCACGCGGATTACCGAACTATGATCGGAGGGTGTCCGAATCCTCCCTCGCGGAAGTGCTCCGCGCCCGTGGGCTGCGGCTGACGGCGCAGCGGCAGTTGATCCTCCAGGCGGTGCTGGACCTGGGGCACGCCACCCCTGAGCAGGTGCACAACGCGGTACGCGAGGTGGCTGCCGGGGTCAACATCACCACCATCTACCGCACGCTGGAGCTGCTGGAGCGGCTCGGCCTGGTCACCCACACCCATCTGTCGCACGGTTCGCCGACCTACCACGCCGCCGGTGAGGATCAGCACGTCCACCTCGTCTGCCGGGAGTGCGGCGCGATCGACGAGATGGATCCCGAACTGCTGCGCCCGCTGGCCGACCAGTTGGCGGGCGAGCGGGGCTTCCGGGTGGACATCGGCCACGTCTCCTTCTTCGGTGTGTGCGAACGTTGCGGAAACGGGGACCAGGAATGATCGACATCGCGGGTGCGGTGGCTGTGGAGAGCATCGACGAGGCCAGCCGGGACCAGCCGGAGCCGGCCCACGCGGCGGCCGGGGTACGCGGGGTAGCCGCACACTACGGCGACCCGATGCGTGAGCAGCGCCTGTTGGACACCGAGGTCGGCCTGGTGGACCGGTCCCACCGGGGCGTGGTCGCGGTACCGGGCGAGGAACGGATCTCCTGGCTGCACACCCTCACCACGCAGCACCTGGCCCAGCTGAGCCCCGGGCAGGGCACCGAGCTGCTGGTGCTCTCCCCGCACGGGCACGTCGAACAGCACGCCATGGTCGCCGAGGACGGCGTCACCACCTGGCTGGACACCGAGCCGGGGGCCACCGAGGGCCTGCTGACCTACCTGGAGAAGATGCGCTTCTTCAGTCGGGTCGAGCCCCGCGACGCCACCGCCGAGCACGCGCTGCTGTCGCTGGTCGGGCCGCAGGCGGACGAGGCGGTGACCGCGCTCGACGTGCCCGCGTTGGCCGAGCCGGACGTGGTCGGTCTGCCGGGTCCGAAGTTCCGCGCCGGTGAGCTGCCAGGCCGCCCGACTGCCCGGTACGACGTCAAGCCGCTGCCGGTCGGCGGATGGGCCCGGCGCGGGCCGCTGGGAGTGGACCTGCTGGTGCCCCGGGCGGCGATGGACCAGGTGGTCACGCAGCTGCGCGGCAACGGGGTGCCCCCGGTCGGGCTGTGGGCGTACGAGGCGGTGCGGGTGGCCGCCCGGCGGGCCCGGGTCGGCGTCGACACCGACCACCGGACGATCCCCGCCGAGGTGGACCTGATCGCGCCGGCCGTGCACCTGGACAAGGGGTGCTACCGGGGGCAGGAGACGGTCGCCCGGGTACACAACATGGGCCGCCCGCCGCGCCGGCTGGTCCTGCTGCACCTGGACGGCGTGACCACCGACCAGCTGCCCGCCGCCGGCACCCCGGTCACCCTCGACGGCCGGGCCGTCGGCTTCGTCGGCACCGCCGTGCACCACTACGAGCTGGGTCAGGTCGCGCTCGCCGTGGTCAAGCGATCTGTGCCCGACGCCGCCGCCCTCCGCGTCGCCGACAGCGCCGCCGCCATCGACCCGTCGTAAGGAAGGGCCCCTTCTTAACGCCTCCGGTAGAGGAAGGGCCCCCTGTTAACACCGGTGCCCGGACCGGGCGTTCTAGTACGGCAGCCGCCATTTGTGATCATGGTTGAAGCTCAAGGTTGAGGCGGCGGGCGTAGTGAGCTCGTCTGGCTCGTGCTTGGTGTCGGCGTCGCCAGTTTGACCAGTGCAAACGGTGGGCGATGCTGTGGGTCGGCCGGATCAGCAGGACGTTGATCAGGCGGCGGATCTCGTTGACGGTCAACTCGATCATGTTGGGTGGGGC